>NZ_RAWN01000050.1:0-53368 GCF_003668895.1 Corallococcus sp. AB045 | reverse complement strand
GGGAGTTCAACCACTACGTCGTCTTCGACGGGCTGTGGCGGGGTGGGGTGGACGTGGTGGACCCGGCGCTGGGGCGGCGGCGGTTGTCCTGGGACGAGTTCCGCGACGCCTTCACCGGCGTGGCGCTGCTGTTCGAGCCCACGTCCGCGCTCCGGGGAGGCCACACGCGGCCGGCCCTGTTGCGCCGCCTGCCAGCCCTGCTGCGCGGGCACGCAGGCAACTGGACACGCATCTTCGCGGTGTCGCTGGTGCTGCAGGTGCTGTCGCTGGTGCTCCCGTTCCTCACGGGCATGGCGGTGGACCGGGTGGTGCCACGGCAGGACACGAGCCTGCTCGCGGCGCTGGGGGTGGGCGTGGGGCTGGTGCTGGTGTGCCACGTCCTGGCCACGTCGCTGCGCTCGGTCCTGCTGGTGCGGCTGCGCGTGGAGCTGGACGTGGGCATGGCGGGCCAGTTGGTGCGGCACCTGGTGTCGCTGCCGTATGCGTTCCTCCAGCAGCGCTCGTCGGGCGACCTGATGATGCGCATCAACAGCCTGGCCATCATCCGCGAGGCGCTGGGCGGGGCCACGCTGGCGGTGATGCTGGACGGGCTGCTCATCCTCTCCTCGGTGGGGATGCTGGCGGGCCTGAGCCGGCCGCTGCTCCTGGCGGTGGGGGCCGTGGCGGCGGCGCAGGTGCTGGTGCTGTTCTTGACGCGGCGGCGGCGCGAGGAGCTGCTGGCCAGCGAGATGCACGCGCAGGCGAAGTCCCAGGACTTCACGGTGGAGATGCTGTCCGGCTTGGAGGTGCTGAAGTCCTCGGGTGCGCAGGGACAGGCGGTGGGGCACTGGGAGGAACTCTACACGAGGCAGCTCAATGCCTCTTCGCGCAAGCGCTACTACCAGGGCGTGGTGGACGCGCTGGCGGCGGGGCTCCAGGTGGGAGCGCCCTCGGTGTTGCTGGGCACGGGGCTGTGGCAGGTGTTGCGCGGTGAGCTGACGCTGGGGGCGATGCTGACGGCGCAGGCGCTGGCGCTGGGCGCGCTGGCTCCCCTGGCTTCCCTGGTCGCGGTGGGTGGGCAGTTGCAGCTCGCTGGCGGCTACATGGAGCGCATCGACGACCTGCTGGAGACGTCTCCGGAGCAGGACGCGCGAAAGGTGCGGCCCGCGCCGAAGCTGGCGGGTGGCATCACGGTGGAGGGCGTCCGCTTCCGCTACGGAGCGCTGGAGTCACCGTCCCTGCAGGACGTGACGCTGAGAATCGCCCCGGGGCAGTGGGCGGCCATCGTCGGTCCCTCCGGTGGTGGCAAGTCCACGCTGGCGCGCGTGCTGTTGGGGTTGTACCGGCCGGGGGCGGGGCGGGTGCTCTTCGACGGGATGGACCTGACGGAGCTGGAGAGCGACTCGGTGCGCCAGCAGCTGGGCATCGTGGTGCAGGACACGCGGCTGTTCAACGCGTCGGTGCGCAGCAACATCGCCTTCGCGGATCCGTCCATCCCGCTGGCGGCCGTGGTGGACGCGGCGACGCGCGCGGGCATCCACGAGGACATCCTCGCGCTGCCGCTGGGCTACGACACGCCCCTGGGAGACCAGGGGGCCAGTCTGTCCGGAGGGCAGCGGCAGCGGTTGGCCCTGGCGCGCGCGCTGGTGCGCCGGCCCTCGGTGCTGCTCCTGGACGAGGCGACGAGCGCGCTGGACGCCGTCACCGAGCGGCGCGTGCAGCAGGCGCTGCAATCCCTCTCCTGCACCCGCGTCACCATCGCCCACCGCCTGAGCACCGTGGCCGGCGCGGACATCCTCTTTGTCATGGAGAAGGGCCGCATCGTGGAGCAGGGCACGCACGCGGAGCTGCTCGCACGAGGCGGGGCCTACACGCGGCTCGTGCAGGCCCAGCTCGAAATGCCCTCACGCCCCGAGGTGACGAAGGTGCGCGCTCAAGGCGCGTAGGTCTCCGTGTGGGAGAGGGCGCCGCCATTGAACCCGCCTACAACGAGCACCTTGCCAGAGGAGAGCAGGGTCGCGGTGTGTTGGTTGCGGGCCGTGGCCATGGATCCCGCGGAGGACCAGGCGTGGGTCACCGGGTCATACAGCTCCGTGGAGTCCAGGTAGCTATTGAAGCCCCCTGTCACGAACACCTTGCCAGAGGTGAGCAGGGTGGCGGTGTGGAGGGCGCGGCCCGTGACCATGGTACCGGCGGAGGCCCATGCGTTGGTGGCCGGGTCGTACACCTCCGAGGCGGAGAAGTAGCCAGTGTATCCCCCGGCGACCAGCACCTTGCCGGAGGCGAGCAGGGTGGCGGTGTGCTGGTAGCGGGCCGTGCTCATGGCGCTTACCGAGGACCAGTCGTTGGTGGCCGGGTCATACAACTCCGCGGAGGCCAGTGAGTTGCCATCGAGGCCCCCCGTGACAAGCACCTTGCCGGAGGGAAGCAGGACGGCGGTGTGCTGGTAGCGGGCCATGGACATGGGGCCCGCGAAGGACCAGGAGTCGGTGGCCGGGTCATACAGTTCCGCGGAGGACAGGGCGCCGCCATTGCCGTAGCCCCCCGTGACGAGCACCTTGCCGGAGGGGAGCAGGGTGGCGGTGTGCTGGTAGCGGGCCGTGGCCATGGGGCCCGCGAAGGACCAGCCGTGGGTGTCCGGGTCGTACAACTCCGCGGAGGCCAGGGCGCTGCCATTGAAGCCCCCCGTGACGAGCACCTTGCCAGAGGACAGCAGGGTGGCCGTGTGATGGAAGCGGCCCATGGCCATGGGGCCCGCGGAGGACCAGCCGTTGCTGTCCGGGTCGTATACCTCTGACGAGGTGCCGCCATTGTAGCCCGCGGCGACGAGCACCTTGCCGGAGGCGAGCAGGGTGGCGGTGTGGTTGTAGCGCCCCGTGGCCATGAGGCCCGCGAAGGACCATCCGGTCACGCATGTTTGCAGGCCGGAGGGGGAGAAGGACTTGGAGGCCGAGATGCCGTAGGCATTGGTGACGACCACGGTGATGGAGGGGGGCGGGCCCGTCACCGCGCAGGAGGGCGCTGTCCATGCGACCTGGCTGGTATTGGCGGTGCTCTGTACCGCGGACAGCGAGCCCATGTTGGCGGTCCAGGCAAACGTCATGGAGCTGGACTGCGGGTCCATGGCCGTGACGTCAAAGGTCACCGTCTGGCCTGGAGAGGCGGAGGTGGCGGACTGGTAGAATTGGGTGAAGAGGGGGGCGAAGCGCTCGGTGGATGAGGCCGCGACGCAGAGGTTGAGCGAGCCCGTGGTCTGCCCACCCCGGTTGTCTTGCACCGTGACGGTGAGTCGGCAGTTGTTGCACGCGCTGGCTGGAGCGGAGGAGGGGATGAAGGACGCGGTGCTGGAAGTCGCATCCGTCCAGGTCCCGGGGCAGGTCGCGGCCCACTGGTACGAGAGTGCATCGCCATCCGCATCCGAGGCATTGACGGAGACGGCAGTGGGCTGCCCCGCATCGAGCCGGCTGAGCGAGGCCGAGACCTTGGAGACCACCGGCCAGAGGTTGAAGGAGACGTCGATGGCCGCGTCGCCGCTGGAGGTGCTGGAGACGACGTTGACGGCGAGGGAGACGGAGGCGGCGGCACCCTGCGAGTCCGTCACGGTGAAGACGAGGGTTTGGATGCCAGACGCGGAAGGCGCCGTCCACGAGGAGGCGCCGTCCGTGGGGGCGGAGAACGTGCCGCTGGAGGCCGTCCACGCAAAGGTGAGGGTGTCCCCGGTGTTGGGGTCATGGGCCGCCGCGGTCAGCGAGAGTGAGCCGCCAGCCTGGACCGTGGTGGTGGAGGCGACGACGGAGTCAATGAGGGGGGCTTCATTGCCATACGGAGCGGGTGGGGCAAGCTCCTGGAGGGTGATGACCACGGTGGTGGTCTGGTTCGCGGCAATGGTGACGCCGGAAGTCTGGCCCTGGAACCGCCGGGTGCCGGAGGCGTCGAAGGCTTCGGCAAGGAAGGAGTGATTGGCGCCAGCGGGGATGTCTCCGATGAGTCCGCCCCAGGAGCCGTTGGACCGGCCCAGGTCGATGACGCGGGGAGGCATCTCCGCCGTGGAGAGCGTCACCTTGACGCGAGAGACCTCCTGGGAAGAGAGGGCCTGCTGGACGGAGGCCGCGAATTGGACGGAGCCGGCGGGCCGAGCGCTGCAGGCTGCCAGGGAGAGCAGGAGTACGGTGGCCAAAAGGGCAATGCGACTAAAGGGGGGCATGCCTTGAAGAATCCAATACATGGAAGATGATGCAAGAAACCCAAGGGCAACCGATGAAAGGTGAGGCCGTCATGAATGCGAAGAATTCCTTCCGACGCTACCGAGCGCTGTCCCTGCTGCTGGGAGGGTTGCTGCTGACGTCCTGCGAAAAGGACCCGGCGAAGCCCGATCCAGTTCCGGACGCCGGGTCGGGAGTGATGAATCCCGGGACGCACGGCGAAGGGGAGCTCACGGAGGAGGGGCAGCGGGTCCGCTACGAACTGGCCACGAAGGCCGGACACTTCTACCGGTTCAGCTGCCAGGCGGACACCCTGTCTGGATGTGTGGTACGGAGGCTCGATCCGGAAACGCTGGAGCCCCTCCCGATCAGCGGGAACTACGAGTTCAGCTACGCTACCTGGCGTGCGGCAGTGGACGAAACCGCCATCGTGGACGTGGGTGCGTCCCGCCCTTCGCAGGCCCAGGTCGGCCGGTATACCTTTGACTTCTCCGAGACCGAGGACGCCGAGCCCAACACGGCACAGGACGCCATTTCCAAGGAGGTCCCGTCGGACTTCACCGGCGTCTTGAACGCCCCGGATGACGTGGATGTCTTCCGGTTCTCCATTCCAAAGGGGCGCATCCTGGGGGTGGTCTGCGGCGTCAGGGTGGGCGGCCCAGGCCCCCAATCGGCGATCGTGAGGGCGGATGGCACCGTGCTCAACACGTTTGTCTATTCGGGCTCCAGGTACGGGGAGAAAGCGCTGTCCGCCGAGAACGACACCGGAGAGGACCTCTTCCTGCGAGTCTTCTCCTGGGTGGGAGGTGTGGGGGACTATCACTGCAAGACGACGGACGACGGAGTGGACGATCATCCGGATGCGCTGCCAGAGGCCACGGTGGTGACGGTGCCCTCGACGACCGACGTGACGTTCTGGCCCGTGGGTGATGTGGACGTGCTCGCGGTGGACCTCGTGGAAGGTCACACGTACCGGGTGAACTCGAACGGATTCTCCTTCTATCCCTCCACGACGGTGCTGGATGCCCAGGGCACCGTCCTCGCGAAGGACATCGAGGACCCCGATAGCTTGAGTCTGATTGCCGAGTTCACGGCGCCTTCCACCGCGCGCTACTTCCTCTCGCTTCGTCGCCTCCAGGGGTTCGGTGTCTACGTCACCTACTACGACACGGAATTCACATACAGCATCTCCGATGTCACGCCGTAGCCCTTGAGCGGGGCTTCGGGCGTCAGCGGCTCACAGCGCCTCGCGCAGGTTCTGCTCCGCGATGCGAACGAGCTGGGTGACGCGCTTGTGGAGCCACAGGCCGAAGGGCTGCACGCGCTCGCGCTTCATGGGCCTGGGGAGCTTCTCCATGCCCTCGTCGAACGGGATGATGGCCAGCTCGCCGGTGGCGGACACCACGCGGGGGTCGAACGCGAAGGACCTGGAGGTGTGCCACCCTCCGTGGAACACGAGGAGCTCCTCCAGGTCCGTATTTCCGGTGGCTTCGACGAGGTCGTCCATCGCGTAGAGGTCCTCCGCCACCTCCAGGCAGCTCCAGCCTCCGCCGGTGACGTTGCCGCACAGGAACATGGGCAGGTCCTGGTCGGCTCCGCTGCCCACAATCCAGGTGATGGAGCCATACACGCGCAGGAAGTAGTCCCAACTGGACTCGCGCTTCTTCGGCCTGCCTGGCTTCGCAGTCCTCCAACGACCGATGCGCGCCTTGTGCATGCGCTTGAAGAAGGACGCATGCTCCTCGGCCGTGGCGATGCGCTTCTTCTCCTTCTCGGCATCAAGCTGCTCCGCGACGAAGTGCCCCGTGGGAAAGCGCTCGTGCAGGTCCTTCAGCATCGAGATGGCCACGTCGACGGCCTCGAAGGCGTCCTGGGGCTTCGGGAAGGAGGGCCCCTTGGGCAGGGGCGCACGCCTGGGCGCGCCGGGTGCGGGCTTGGGCTCCGGATTGGAGAACCTGGCTTCGGTGAGCTCGATGTTTCGGAGCACGAAGCCCGCCTTCTCCTTGGCACGAACGCGCTGCTCGGCCCGGGCAAGGGCGGCTTCACGGCTCGCGAGGGTCGTCTGCTCCGAGTAGTCCTCGAAGACATGCTCGCCGTCCACGCGGACCTCCCAGTACTTGTCCGGAGCCCGGTGATACTGGCGGCGAGTCACGAGCTTCTTCGTCGCGTTCCACGGCGCGCCGTCCTTGAAGCCCAGCTTGCGGTAGCGCGCCAGCAGGTCTTCGACGCGGGAGGTCTCGATGCGGGAGACGAGGTGCGCGCCGTTCAGCGTCCCTCGGCAGACGAGCGACTGCGCGCCACGCACCTCGACATCGACGTGGAGCAGGGTGCTGAGCCGGTACAGGGTGTGCCGCTGCTCGACGGGCGCGAGCCCCTGGAAGACGTTCGGGTCCTCCCGGGTGAGCGTGCCCTCGCTCCAGACACGCAGGGCGCCGCCCTGGTTGTAGAGCCAGACCTCGTCCTTCGTGTCGAGCTGGGGATCCGAGTACCAGATGGGATCCCCGCCATTGAGCTTCTGCAACCGCTTCCAGTCGGGCATGGGGCCTTGTCTCACGCGCGCTCGGGACGCGTAAACCCGAGCGACGCCCGCCCCAGCATGCCTCAGGGTTCGCTCCGCGGCTGCAGCGTCCAGGTGAAGGTGGCGTCCGCGTAGGGGAACGTCCCGGACAGCTCACCATTGGGCTTCGCGAGCGGCGGTGAACCCGAGTCCGTGAAGAGGATGTTCCCGGGGGCATCCTTCTCCGGGCCCCGGCAGTCCGGGCCACCGCTGACGGCGATGTCCACGATGCGTCCATCACCAATCGCCGACGTGTACGAGCGCGAGGCGTGCGACAGCCAGTCCTGTCGGCGTAGTCGTGCTCGAGCTGCAGCGCTTGTCCATACACCTGGTCGATGGCCCAGTTCGCGGTCGCATCGCGGATCCATCCGTAACGGGGCTGCGGGCCCTTCGTCTTGTAGGACCACTGGATGGCGTGCATCAGCTCGTGTGTCACCGCACCCTTGAGCGCGTCGTTGGCAAGCCCATCCGGCACCAGGATGTAGGTGGCGGCCTGCGTGTTGTCCAAGCCCTCCGGGACGGTCAATCCCCGGCCGGTCATGTTTCGGGAGCTGACGGACATCCAGGTGGGTGCGCAACGGGCGGAGCGCTTCTTCATTCCCAGCGGCTACCAGGCGGATCCCCACTGATCCGGATCCGGCAAGTGAAGGTGACAACACGCCCGCCCGGCGATTCTTGACAGCATCACCTGCACGCGGAGAGGGTGCACGCCCGGCGCCCCCTCCAGCCCTGGCGCCCCTCGCCTGAAAGGTCCCGCGTGTCCGCCTTCTCCGCCGCCCACCTCGCCACCCTGGGGTTGCTGTTGCTCTCCGCGCCCCCGGCCCGCGCCCAGGCGACCGAGCCCGAAAAGCCCCCGGAGCCCCCCAGCATTCAGCTCTCCGAGGAGGGCTACATCTTCTCCACCGCCGACAAGGCCTTCGTGCTGAAGATCCGCGGACAGCTCCAGGGGGATGGCCGCTTCTACATTGCGGACTCGGACCGGAGCGCCAACAACACGTTCCTCATCCGCCGCCTGCGCCCCTTCCTGGACGGGACGCTCTTCGGCTTCGTGGACTTCCGGATCATGCCGGACTTCGGCGTCAATCAGCCGCTCATCCAGGACGCGTATATCGACCTGCGCCCCGTCGAGTGGCTCCGCCTGCGCGCCGGCCGCTTCAAGACGCCCTTCGGGCTGGAGCTGCTCCAGGCCAACACGGACGTCCCCTTCATCGAACGCTCGCTCACCTTCGACCTGGTCCCCGTCCGCGACGCCGGCCTGCAGCTGTACGGCGACATCGCCGGGGGGCGCCTCAGCTATGCGTTCGCGGTGGTCAACGGCGATCCCGACGGCGCCAGCATCGACGTCAACACCGACGACAGCTTCGACCTGGTGGCCCGCGTCTTCGCCCAGCCCTTCAAGGGCGATACGAACTCCGCGCTCCAGGGCCTGGGCCTGGGCGTCGCCGTCTCCCGGGGCCTCCAGTTCGGCACGCCCTCCTCCACCACCTCCAATACCGGCCTGGTGCCGCAGCGCAGCACCGGCCAGGAGATCATCTTCAGCTTCCTGAACAATGGGACGACCGGACCGACCGTCGTCGCGGACGGCGAGCACGTGCGTCTGTCGCCCCAGGGCTACTTCTACTGGGGCCCGGTGGGGCTCCTCGCGGAGTACGTCCTGTCGTCCCAGGAGGTGAGCGTCGGTGACCAGCGCGCGCGCCTGCGCCACCACGCGTGGCAGGCCTATGCGTCGTATGTGCTGGGCGGGGAAGCGTCCTTCACGGGCCCCAAGCCCCACCGCCCCTTCGATCCCAAGACAGGCAAGGGCGGCGCGCTGGAGCTCTCCGTGCGCTACCAGGGCCTGGACATGGACAACGACGCGTTCCCCATCTTCGCGGACCCCACCGTCTCCGTGAGCCAGGCCCGCGGCTTCGGTGTCGCCGCCCTCTTCGCCTTCAACCGGCGCGTGCGCGTCGCGTTGAACTATCACCACACGACGTACGTGGGCGGGGCCCTGGACGGTGACAGGGAAGCGGAGAACGTCGTGATGTCCCGGTTCCAGGTCGCGTTCTGAGACACGGGCCGTCTACCGCGGTCCCCCGGCGGATTCCTGAAGGCGCGTCAGGCCCGGAGCAGGCCCGATGTGCACCTGCGTCACGACCTGCGTTTCATTTCCCGCTGCATCCGTGGCGCGCACCAGCAGCGGGACGGATCCCCGGTTGACCAGGTCCACCGTGTGGCTGACCGTGCCCGTGCCGCTGTCCAGCATGGTGGTCTCCAGCCACTGCGTCGTCACACGCGTGGGCGTGGCGTCCTGGACGGAGGCGGTCACGGTCACCAGGGGACTGGAGAGCGTTTCGTCCCCCCGCGGAGCGAGGATGGCGAGGACGGGAGGCGTGAGGTCCACCGTCACCGGCAGCTGCTTTCGCGTGACGGCACCGCTCGAATCGGTGGCGGTCAGCTCCACGACATGGGGGCCTTCCCCCAGGTTCAGGAAGGTGAGGACGAAGCCTCCGCTGAGGTCCGGCGTCACGGGGATGGGGGCGCCCCCGTCCACCTGGAAGGAGGCCTGGGTGACGGGTGCGCCGCCGGGACGGGGCGTGGTCCAACCGCAGGCCATGAGGGTCGTCTCCCGAGTGTATCGCGGCAGGTTGCACATCGTGACGTTCAGCGTGTCGTCCGGCGGGGGCTCCGTGACCTGGATGGTGGAGACACACTGCACCTGATTCCCGCCGACGTCCGTGGCGGTGTACGTCACCGGCGTGGTGCCCACCGGGTACATGCCAGCCGCGGGGCCGGAGACCTGGGGCGGCGCGCAGGAGTCCTCCGCGGTGGCCACGCCCGGCGTCACCAGGGCGCCCTCCGGGCCCGTGCCCTGGACGGTGATGGGCGCGGGGCAGGTGAGGGTGGGCGGCTGCGTGTCCCGCACCGTCACGCTGGCCGTGCACGACGAGCCGAGTCCCTTGCTGTCCGTGCACGTCAGCGTCGCCGTATGCGAGCCCAGCGCGTGCGGACAGCCAGGGGTCTGCACGCAGTTCACGGTGTCGCCCGTGTCCGGGTCGAAGGAGCCGTCATCCACCGAGCCGCAGCCGCTGCACGCGCTGTTGGCGGGAACGATGATGCCCTTGCAGCGGGCCACCGGGGGCTGGTTGACACAGAAGGCTCCGGGGCAGCTCGGACCGTCCGCCGGATCATCCCAGACGAGCTGCTCGATGGCGCTCGCGGGCTCGCTCATTCCTTCGGTGAAGGCGAAGACCTGGATGCTGTTGTCGCAGGCCTGCAACGGCACCTGGAAGGAGAAGGTCGGGTCGAAGCCGCAGTCGGTGCAGAGCGTGACGTCCGGCCCTCCGTTGAGCCGGTACCAGACGCGGTCCACCTGGGCGGGCCGGCTCTTCACCTGTCCGGAGACCTGCTTGGAATCCGATGCGGCGCATCCCGCCAGCGAGGCCAGGCTGACGGACAGCGGAGGCACCAGCTTGAGCCGCTGTCCACACCCCAGCGTCACACCGATGGGCGCGAAGCTGGCTTTGTTCACCGCGCCCGAGTCGCTCACCATGAAGGCGCCGGGCTGGAGGGTGAAGGTTCCCTGGGGGAGTGCCATGGAGATCTGCCCGCTCGTCTGCGCGTACGAGGCGGGATTCGGCGTGTTCCAGACCGCGGGCGTCCCGTAGGCGGTTCCCGAAGCCACGTAGGCCGCTGGCTGGTTGCGCCAATCCCTGCCGGTGTAGCTGCCGGACACGTCCGCGAAGGGATTGAAGAAGCGGCCCGTGGTGGAGGTGTATTGGATCTGCACCTCGTTGAAGCAGTACTCGTGGTTGATGCGCAAGCGCTGTTCAGGATTGAGCCGGGCGCTCCTGGCGCCATCAATCGTTGAGCGCAGTGCGAGCGCCCCGTAGCGGAAGCGCGCCGGGTCATACAGCCCAGGCCGGGTGGTGAAGGGGCCGCTGCCGGTCGGCTCGGACCAGAAGCTCAGGGCGAGCTTGTGCTGGGTCCAGTCCAGGACCAGCAGGTCGAAGGTCAGGGGCAACACCTGCTCATACGTGGAGACCAGCTCGCCCAGGTTCGCGTCGAAGGTGCCGGGGAAGGCGGTGTGGCTGGAACCGCCCGAACCGGTCGTATGGAAGTAGGTGCCCCTGCTTCCAATGGCCGTGGAGTCGGGCACGCCATCGCCATTGCTGTCGTGATCCCCCTCGAAGTAGAGCGCCTGGAGCGAGCTCCAGGCCCCCGGATGCTGGCGCATGAAGGGGTCCGCCAGATGGACGGAGCCGTAGAAATAGGCGGGGTGCATGTCATAGGCGTGGCGTGTCTGCCCATTCACCTGCCGCGTCAGCGGCATCGGTGGGCCCTCGGTGACGGACACCGGGAAGGCGTAATAGGGCGTGTTGACCTGCGTGAAGTTCCGCCCTGAGCGCAGGCTGGCCCTGGCATACGTTGAATAGGTGCCGACGGTGAGGTTGGGGCTCGTCCACCAGCTCCCGGCATCGTTCACGGGAGACCAGCCGCCGGGCAGGTTCAGGGTGTGCGCCTGGGCGGGCCCACCGAAATAGATGCTCTTGGAGGAGGCGGTCTCCCCGTGGATCTCGAAGGCACCGGTCAGGCCGCCGAGCGCGGGGGGAACGGGAGTCCCCACGGGAATGCACGCCTGGACGATCTCATCGCAACCCGCGGCGAGCTGCACGGGATACGTGCTCCTCACCGGTCCCGTCGAGGTACTGACGCTGTAGGCGAGCGAGGCGGTCTGGCTCGTGCCGCCCGCCACGTAGTGGATGTAGCGCCCCGCGCCCCAATCCGACAGATACAGGCCGCCGTCGAGCCGGACGTCCCTGACCGCCGTCAGGGTCTGGCAGGTCGCATCCGTTCCGAACTGGAACTGGACAACGCCAATGCAGCTCTGGACCGTGACTTCCGTGGGGGCGGGCTGCACCTCGACGGGCCGGACCGTCACCCCGGACATGACAGGGATGGCGTAGGTCCCCCGGCTGGCGCTGAGGTTGTAGACGACGCCCGGGTTGCCGCCAGCCCCTGCCTCGACCTGCATCTCGAAGCGGAACTCCGAGGGGCTGACCCGCACGGTGGAACTGGTGGTGGCACTGAAGCCCGGAGGCGATGTGCTGGATACGGAAACGCTGTTGGAGCCGTGGATCCACGAGTCCGTCGCCAGCAGCGCCAGCACCTGCGGATTCATGTTGGTGAGTCGCACCGATCCCTGGAGCACGTTCGACTCCAGCTCCACCACGCCCCCTGCGTCGAGCGCGGCTTCCTTCTGGGCGAAGAAGTCACCGGAGCCCTCCTCTGGCGCTCGCTCCTCACATGCGACCAGCCCCGCCAGACATGCGAGGACCGTGGAAAGTCTTCCGAGTTTCAAAATCACCAGGTCACCGGGCCTTCACTGACAGTGGGTTTGCGACAGACGGGCGGCGTATACGGAGTATGTGTATTGAATGTCAAATGCGTGGCGGGACGAGGGGTTGAGTCCAGCTCCACCCGCCTGGGTTGGCGCAGCCCGGGATGCTCGCGCTGATCCATGATCAGGCAGGACAGACGAGGGCAGGGCAGTGGTAGGCGTCCAGCGTTTCAAGACGCAATGCTACTTCATGAAGTGCGCGCCGCTTTCGTGTGCTCAGTGGCAGAAGATGAGTTCGGGGTACCACGGCGAGGGCGTGGCCAGCAGTGGCTGCGGCCAGAGCCGCGCAGGTGCTGGTCGAAGAACGCGTTGACGTAGGCCCGGGTGCGCTCCGCGGTGGTGCTCGCGCCGATGTCGATGCCGAGCTGGTCCGCGAACAGCCCGATGGCTGGTGCGACAAAGACAGGCATCCGTGCGTGGAACACGGCCCTCGCCTCGAACTCGTTCACCGGCTGGAGGCTGCTTGAAGGGACTGCCGGGCAGCGGACGGTGGGCGGGGCGGCGCTCGACGGCGGGGCCGCGGAGTGGCACACCGCCACTCGTGGCGGAACTCGACCCCAGGGACGTGCGAATTGCGAAGCTGGATGCGCTGCTGGAAGCGGCGCTCGAGCGCATCGCGCACCTGGAGGAAGAAAACCGGCAGTTGCGTGAAGAGAACCGGCAGTTGAAGGATCGGCTGAATCTCAATTCGAGCAACTCCTCGAAGCCGCCCTCCTCGGATGCGCCTGGTACCCCGCGCCCGCCGAAGAAGCGCACGGGCCGCGGCCCCGGTGGCCAGCCAGGGCACAAGAAGCACGCGCGGCGTTTGCTGCCGCCCGAGGCAGTGCAGCACGTCGTCGAGCTGGTGCCCCGTCAGTGCAAGGGCTGTCGGCGGCGGCTGGTGGGCAGGGACTGCGAGCCGCGCCGCCACCAGGTGGTGGAGGTGCCGCCGCTGTCGGCCATCGTCACCGAGTACCGCAGCCATGCGCTGGCGTGCAGCGCGTGCGGCACGCTGACGCGGGCGCCCGTGCCCGCGCACGCGCGCAGCGCCTTCGGCGAGCGACTGGGCGCGCTGGCGAGTCTGCTGGTGGGCAAGTACCGGCTGTCCAGACGGCTGGTGAAAGACGCCCTCTCGGACATGCTGGGCGTGGACGTGTCGGTGGGCAGCGTGGTGAATCTCGAAGCGGAGATGACCGACGCGCTGGCCCCAGCAGTAGCCGGGGCCCGCGCGTATGTGCAGGCGGCCGACAAGGCCCACGCGGACGAGAGGGGATGGGTGGAGGGGCGCAAGGAAGGCCGGAGCCATCGTGCCTGGCTGTGGGTGGCAGCCACGGCCCGGGTGGTGGTGTTCCACATCGCGCGAAACCGTAGCGGCAAGGTGGCCCAAGCCCTGCTGGCTGGACTTCCTGACGGACACGCTGCGCACGCACCGTTGGGGCCTACTGCCACCCTCGCTGCTGCCTCTCGCGGAGGCCCCTCAGTTCGCGAACGCAGCATGAGCCGGTGAACGGTTACATGATGTTTTGCTGGATCTTTGCCGCCAGGAATGCGGGCCGTGCCGTCTTCATCTATTGCGCCAAGGCCCCGCAGTCATTGGTGCATGGGCTGTTGAAGGGAGACGTCGATGCCTGCCAGTTGGAGGCATTGTGGGAGCCGGGTGTGATTGAGGTAATCCCAGGCTGCATATGTCATCTCGTTGGCGGGCTGAAGGATGGCTGTGGCTCTCTTTGGGGTCACTTTGGTATTCAATGGTGCCTTGGCTTCGCGAAGTCGGCTTGGAGTCAGGTTCTGTCCAAGTTCGCGCTTTGTATGTTCCTTGCCATGATGGTTGAGGCATGGTGTAATTAGATTGGACTCGTCGTGATTTCTGGAGTCGGACCACTCGTCAATGTGGTGGAGAATGACCGAGACGTTGCCGTCTCCGCAAGCGCTGCACGCCCATGCGCTTTCGTGCACGGTTTTGTTTAGGACGGCCTCCGGTATTGGGGGCGGTCTTCGGCGTGGATTCCCTGTGTCAGGTGTTTTGGTATTCCCAGTTCGCTGAGTTACTCGATGGTGAGGCAGTTATGCGGGATTCAATGGCAGATAGACCAGCCCGAGCGCACTTCGCCTCGCTCTTGGCAGCCGCAGCACTATTGTTTTCCTTCGGCTGTACTTCCGCCAACTCTCATGGAATAGGCCGGACGACGTTTGCCTTGGCGCAAGCTGAGTGCAACCAAGGCGATTCTACTATTTCCTGTTGCCTCAAGAGGCATCCGTACAGCCCAGAGAGTTGCGGAGCTGAAGCGCCTGTAAGATCGCCTCAACCTCCCATCCTCCTCCCGCCGCCGGGGGCTACGGACCCCGCAAGCGCAGAAGAGTTACCAACACCTGCGGAGAGAGAACGCTGGCGATCAGAAATATGCGAGCCACACTACGATAGGTGCGTAGACAAAGGGGGCGGAAAAACGCCCGGCCGCGTCCACAGTGAGACGCAATGTAAAGCCTGTTACGAATACTGCACGCGCAGAGGTTTTTGGCCCAGCTCTGCCAACGGAAAAAGGTGTCCAGGAGGATGAGAAACCGCCAGTCGCAGAAAACAGGACGCGAGCCCATTGGCGCACTGGAGAGCGGTAGGCTTCACCTCTCTTTGTCAAAGGCGACCTTTGCGGAGTTCGAGCGCACATTTCTGGAACACCAGCGAGCATGGCTGCGCAAGGCCAAGACGCCGAAAGAGCAGCTTGTCATCAAGCGAAGGACGGCCGAAGACATTCTGCTGGGCGCTTACGGGCGCGAGTGCACCTGGGCTGAATTCAGCCGCGCGTTGCGTCGCACTGAGAAGCTGGGCTACGACAATCCAGCAAGGCGAGCCCACGTGGCGTGTATTTTTGCATTGACCATCAAGCAGTTTCCCGGCCAGTCAGAGAGGGCGCGGCGGAAGCTGGATGAAGCAGAGCGGCACTTGCTCTTTCTGCGTAAAGCCCACCCCGTGCGAAAGGAAAACCTAAAAGAAATTCAACACATCAGGCGGATGGCCGGATGGAAGACAAGTGCCCCATGGGCGCGCTAGGCGTTTACCGTTCCTTCGCGCCGGGCGGGGGCTCCACGAACTCAATGAGACGTGGAGCCCACTGAAGCGGATCATGCCCAGGGGACTCTCACCCCTTGTGCTGCCATCCCTTGAGCTTCGCGTAGAGCGAGCTGCGGGAGATGCCCAGCTTCGTCGCCGCGCGCTCCACGTGGCCGCCCTCGCGCGCCAGCACGCGCTCGATGTGGCGGTGCTCCAGCTCCTCCAACGTGAGGTCCTCGCCCAGCGGCTCCTCCGCGGGCAGCAGGGACTCGAAGCGCAGGGCGCCGCGGGACAGTCGCGACGTGCCGGACAAGAGCACCGCGCGCTCCAGCACGTTGCGCAGCTCGCGGATGTTGCCCGGCCAGCTGTAGGCCATCAGGGCCCGCTCCGCGTCGGGCTCCAGCTCCACCTGGCCGCGGCCCCGGTGCGCGCCCATCTCCGCCAGGAAGTGACTCGCGAGCACCGGCACGTCCTCCGCGCGCTCGCGCAGGGGCGGCACGTGCAGGAGGAGCGTGCTGATGCGGAAGTACAGGTCGCTTCGGAATCGCTTCTCTCGCGCGGCCACCTGCAGGTCCTGGTGCGTGGCGGCCACGAGCCTCACGTCCACGCGCCGGTCCTTCACGTCACCCAGACGCCGGAAGCGCTGCTCCTCCAGCACCTTGAGCAGCTTGGGCTGGACGGCCACGTCCATGTCGCCAATCTCATCCAGGAACAGCGTGCCTCGGTCCGCCACCTCCAGCAGGCCCTGCTTCGCGGCCACCGCGCTGGTGAAGGCGCCCTTCTCGTGGCCGAACAACTCCGAGTCCAGCAGGTCCTTGGACAGCGCCGCGCAGTTCAGGTCCACGAAGGGGGACTCCTTGCGCGGTCCACCTTCATGCAGCCAGCGCGCGAGCACGCCCTTGCCGCTGCCCGTCTCGCCCGTGACGAGCACCGGGCTGTCGCTGTCGCGCACGCGCTCCGCCTGGTCGCGCAGCGCGCGGATGGCGGGGCTGTTCCCCAGGAAGGGGTCCACCTGCGTGCGCACCGCGCGCGAGCGGTCCGCCAAGAGCCGCTGCCGCTCGCGCCGCTGGGCCACGAGCCGCTCCAGCACCACCTTGAGCACCGCTAGCTCCAGCGGCTTGGTGAGGAATTGCTCGGCGCCTTCCTTCACGGCCTGCACCGCCAACTCAATGGAGCCGTGCCCGGTCAGCACCACCAGGGGCACCGCCGCGTCCAGTTCCTTGAGCCGGGGCAACAGCTCCAGCGCCGTGCCGTCCGGCAGGCGGTAATCGATGACGGCCACATCGGGCCGGTGCGCGCGGAAGCCCTCCTGGGCCTCGGCGACGCTGGTGGCTTCATCCACGTCGAAGCCGTGCTGGGTGAGGTAGCCCTTCATACCCAGACGGACGCCGGGCTCGTCGTCCACGAGCAGGATGCGGGTGCGGGTCATGACACCTGTGACTGCGGAGTTGGGCCGGTGCTACCGGCGGGGGAAAGGGCGGGCAGCAGGATGGTCACCTCCGCGCCTCCCTGGGGGTGATTGGACAGGCGGATGCGCCCCTGGTGCTCCTCCAGGATGCGCTGGACGATGGACAGCCCCAGCCCGGTCCCTCCTCGACGCTTGCTGAAGAAGGGCTCGAAGACGTGGGGCAGGTCCTCGCTCTTGAAACCGGGCCCTCCGTCGTGGACGGTGCAGCGCACCCAGGGGCGCCCCGCCTCCTCCACGGCCTCCGCCGTCACGTGAACGGTAGTGCCCTGGGGGGAGTGCTGCACGGCGTTCTCCACCACGTTGCGGAAGACATGGAACAGGCGGCGCGCGTCCATGCGCACCGGGGGCAGCGCGTCGGACACCTCGCGCTCGAGCCTCACGGCCGCCTTGTCGCCCGTGAGCGTGCAGGCGGACAGGGCTTCGGAGACCACCGCGCCCACGGCGCCGTCCGTCCACTCGCCCCGCGTGGGGCGGCCGTACTCGAACAGCTCCTGGGTGAGGTGGGTGAGGCGGCGCACCTCGCCACGCAACACGTCCAGGTAGGGCTTCAACTCCGGCCGGGCGCCGTAGGTGGCCTCCACCGCGTCCACGACGGCGGAGATGGAGAAGAGGGGGTTGCGCACCTCGTGGGCCACGCCCGCGACGATGGCGCCCATGGCGGCCATCGTTTCACCGCGGCGCACGTGGGCCTGCAGCTCCAGCAACCGCGTGACTTCGGTGGCCACCAGGATGATGCGAGGGTCCTCACTGGCCTTCTCGTCCACCCAGGCGGCCGATACCTCCCAGGTGCGCCCGGATTCCGTGTCGTGCACCTCGTGGCTGGTGCGGCCGTGCGTCGCGCGCAGTTCCTCCACCAGCGGACCCGCGCTGGACCAGGGCGGCGCCCCGGCGGTCGCGGAGAGCGGCTGGCCGGAGGGGTCCGCCTCCCGGAAGAGCACGCGGGCCGCGTCGTTGAGCCGGTGGATGATGCCCTCCGCGCTCAGCACCAGCAGCGGCGAGGACACCGCGTCGAAGGTGCGGCTCCACTCCGTCGCGGAGCGGCGGAAGCTGTCGTTCAATCGCTGGCGCAGATCGTCCGCGAGCCGCCGGTCGGTGACGTCCGTGACGACGCAGCCCAGGTGCACGCCGCCCCGGGCATCCAGGCCGGAGGCCGCCGCGCGGCTGCGCACCCAGCGCACGCGCCCGTCCGCGCAGATGATGCGGTGTTCAATCTCCACCTCCGTGCTCGGGGCCAGCGACTCGATGCACTCGCGATAACGCGTCCGGTCCTCCGGGTGGATCATCTCCGCCCACAGCGGCGAGGGCGTGCCCTCGGGACCGCCGCCGGTGAAGGCGCTGGCCGGATAGCCGGTGGTGCGCTCCACGACGGGCGTGCAATAGAAGTCACGCAACACGCCGTCCCGCAGCTTTCCACCCCACAGGTAGTCCGGCAGCGACCGGGTGAGCACATCCAGGCGCCCCTCGTGTTCCTGGAGGGACGCCTCCGCGCGCATCCGCTCGGTGACCTCCGACAGGGACGCGATGACGCCCAGCACCGCGCCGCCCGAGCCGCGCACGCGCGAGTAGCTCCCGAACCAGAAGCGCGTCTCGCCGGGCGCGGCGGGCGTCTCCACCTGGAGGCTGAGGTCCTGCAGGGGGGCGTCCGACTCCAGCGCGCGGGCGAGCCGGGGCGCGAGCGCCGTGCCCAGCGCCGGCAGCACCTCCGAGACGTGGCGGCCCAGGTGCGCGTCCGCCGGCAGTCCGTTCATCGCGGCGAGCGCGGCGTTGACGTGCACGTAGCGCAGGTCGCGGTCGTAGAACGCGAAGCCCACCGGCGTGATGTCCATTACCGCGTCGCGCAGCGCCCGCGCGTCATCCGCCTTGTCGAGCAGCCGGGCGCACTCGCGCTCGCTCCGGGCCCGCGAGCGAAGCGCGGCCCCCGCGCCCACCGCCGCCAGCACGAACGCGCTCACCGCCAGCAGGGCGATGCGGACACCCGCTGACTGGCTTTCGCTCCAGGCCGCGACCAGGCCCATGAGCACCGCGCACGCGGCGGCGACGGCGAGAATCCGGAGGAGGTGAGAGGGCGAGGAGGACGGGAGCATGGCGCGCGACGAGCGCACCTCACTCTATGATTCCTCGCATCGACGTGCATCGCCGCGTGAAGGCATCCAACGCAGTCATTGGACGAAGGTCCAGGGGAGAGCGTAAGTCGTTTCCTCTTGGTGAACGCGCTCGGACGCAGTGTGTGTCAGGCCTGTGGTGATCCGCGACGCCGCGCGGGCGGGCGCTCACCCGCCGCGCGGCACGGGCGCCTCGGGCGGCCGGTCACGCGATGATCGTCGGCGGCCCCGGATGGTTGGGGTCATGCGCGGGTGGGTCCTGGATGCCCGGCTCCACCTCCGGGTCCTGCTGGGGTGGAGGGGGTTCCCGGCGCTGGGGCTCACCCGGCGGTGGATCCTTCTCCGGCGCGGGCGGCCGGGGCGGATCAATCTCAGGCGTGGGCTTCGGTTCCGGCTCCTTCACCGGCTTCGTGGGCGGATTCGTCTGTGGATTCGTCGGCATGTCCTTCCACACTGCGCATGCCGCTCCCCCAGGGAACCGCCGCGTCCGCCTCGCCGGGAGCAGTTGCGTGGTTTTCGACAGCTGCGGGGGTGTCCACACGACGGGCGTGGGCCCAGACCTCCACCACCGGCTCGATGCGCGGGGTGAGCTGGAGCATGGAGCTGGGGAAGCATCGCTCCGGCAGCCGGGCGAAGAGCTGGCGTGCGTCCTCCGCCTCCCGCGGACTGCCCACGGCGACGTGCGGCCGGACGATGAGGTCGGTGAAGTGGGCGGCCTGCTCAGGGCTCCCGCTCACCAGCCGGGCCGTGGCGGAGCTCTGGTAGAAGAGCACGTCCACGCCCGCCTCCCGGGCCCCGTCCAGGAACGCGTGCAGCGTGCGCCCCTCCACCGCGCCCACCAGCAGCGCCTCCGGGTCCCACCGCCCGTCCTCGGGCCCGCCTTGCTGGCCGCACAGCGGGCGGCCAATCGGAACGGGGGGCGCATGGTCGCTCGTCAGCACCGCGCCCCGGTCTCCCTGCCAGTAGAGGCGCGTTTCGTACTCGGTGATGGAAGCGGAGGTCATCGGGCATCTCCTCGGCAAGGGGGCATGCACCATGCGCCTTCAACAGACATGCCGGGACAATGCTTCACATCCCGCCAGTCGATGCCCTGGAGGGCGAGTCCCCCCAGGTGGGCCGGTGATCGCGGGGCCACACGCAGACTGACCCGGGATGCGGAGCGCTTACAACAGCCCTTTCGGACGATTCCGACTCCGCTGCTCTTGCTCCACATCACGCGCCTCAATGCCTGACATGGGGGGCGGCATGAATGCGATGCGATGCGGTGGGGGATCGGGTCCGTTGACTGTATGGCTTTACGAGGGCTTCCAGGGCCGCACGGCCTGAGGGGAGCGCGTTCCGTCCAAGGGGCACGCCCTGCGCCCGGAGGCCCGCCCGTGGACGGTGGGGAGCCCTCCAGTCGCATGGCCGCCCCCGGGGCGGAGCCCCTTCTTGAGCATGTCCATGCAAGAACGACCTGAGGCACTGATGGCCGAGGCCTATGCGAGTCAGCTCATCCAGGCACCCGCGGACGTGGTCTGGGACCGCGTGGGAGGCTTTGACAGCCTTCCGCGCTGGCACCCGGGCGTCGTCTCCAGCGAGCGGGTGACGCGTCCCGACTCCGGCCCCCTGCGCCGGCTCACCACGCGCGACGGCGAGGTGTACCTGGAGGCGCGGTTGGAGCACGACCCGCATGCACGCAGCTATGCGTACGCGATGGTGGAGGGCCCGCTGCCCGTGCGCGACTACGTGGCGAAGCTGCGGGTGACGCCGGTGACGGCGACCGGGCAGACCTTCGTGGAGTGGCACGCGACCTTCGGCCTGATGCCGGGGCACGAGGGCGAGGCGGCGGCGCTGAGCCAGTGGATCCGCGAGGAGTTCTTCGCGCGGGGCCTGCGGGGACTGGCGCACACCTTCCTGCCGCCTCCGCCCCGGGTGCCGGCGCCGGAGCTGGAGTGGCGGCGCTGAAGGGCGCTTACAGTCGCTGGAGGAAGCGCAGCAGGTCCTTCTTCTGCGCGGGGCCGAGGGACTCCGGCGGCCCGCCCGGGAACTCGGGCGGGTGCACCGGCAGCGCGCCCACGGAAGGGATGCCCGGGAGGATGAAGCGGCTGTAGGTGTCCACCGTCTCCGCGAGCGTGGCGTGGCTGTTGTCGTGGAAGTACGGCGCGGTGCGGGCGATGCCGCGCAGGGACGGCACGTCGAAGGCCTCGAACTCCGCGGGGTCGCCGCTGATCAGCGCGCGTCCGGGGTCGGTGGAGTACCACTGCGCCGCGAGCGCGGGCCCCACGATGGGCGCGCCGTTCTCATCCAGCGCGGGGTTGATGTCATCCGGGTCGCCGCTCGCTGTGACGGGGATGGGAGGCAGGTCCGTGACGGCGTGCTGGCGCGTGCCATCCGTGTAGAAGCGGAAGCGGTACTGGGGAAAGTCGACGGTCGTGTTGTAGAGGGGCACGACGCCGCGCTGGCCCAGGTAGGTCATGTACGCGTAGCCGGCGTTGAGGAACTCGCTGTGGGGGCGGGGCGCGCGCACGGGTTCGGGCAGGCCGCCGGGCGTGACGGTGTACTGGATGTTGCCGTCGGGCTTGAGCGCGTAGAAGAGCGCGTCGTGCGTGTCGCGGTTCACGATGCGGTTGCGCGTGCGGTCGCCATGGCAGGCCTCGCAGGCCAGGGCATAGACGTCGCGGCCGCGCCGCTCGGACGCGTCGAGCAGGAGCAGGGCGTCCGGATCCGGGATGGCGCTCAGCGGCCAGCCGCGCTCCAGCAGCTCCGACACGAAGCGGGCGCGCGGGGAGCTGAACACACTGCGCTCGAACGCGGCGATGCGCTGGAGCACGGCCGGCGCCACCGTGCCGCCCTGGCTGTGGCTGGTGACGGCGCTCTGGGCCTGGGTGACCAGGTCGGTCTCGCGGCCGTCGAACTGGAAGGGGCCGGAGAAGCCGGTGTCGGCGATGCTCGGCACGGCACGCCAGACGGACACCTTGCGGTCCGCGGCGGTGATGACGTTCCCCTGCACGTCGATGACGTCCATGTTCGCGGGGAGGGGGAGCACCACGCGCACCAGGCCCTTCTTCAGGTGCTCGTAGGTGGGCACGGGGGCGGTGGGGTCATCCGCGTCGATGCGGTTGAACAGCGGATCCGCGGGGTTCCGCGCCCAGAGCGCCTCCACATGCGCGGGCGTGAGCGCGGTGTCGTCCGCGAATACGTGGCACGTCGCGCAGGAGCGCCCGTTGGTGCCGGGCAGGGCCTCCTGGAAGTGCTTCCTGCCGGCGGCGGCCTGCGCCACGGACGCCAGCTCCGCCTGGGACGTCGCGGGCTCGGCGGTGGCTTCCACGGAGGCCGCGGTGTCGGTGCAGCCCGCGAGCCCGGCGAGCGCGAAGGCGCCCAGGGTGCTCGCGATGAATCGATGTCCTGCCATGTGTTCCCCTCCCGGTTGCTGCGATGGGAGGGGAACACCGCGCGCGCCGCTTCGTGTCACCGCGAAAGCGCGCGGGGGCGACGTCAGTCCTTCCGGATCCAGTTCTGCCGCTGCTCGAACGTCCGCGGAAGAAGACAGGTAGGGGTGAAGGCGTGCACCGGGCGGCTCGATGGACCGCCCCGTGCGGTGTGACGGGTGAAGGGGGGAGGCTCAGGACTTGCGGCGGCGGGCGCGCGCCATCAGGCCCGCGAGCAGCGCGCCGGCCCACATGGCCGGAGCAGGGGACGTGGCGCCGCAGCCCAGGCCGCCGCCGAGCAAATCGTCGTCGAGCGTGCCGCCAATGACTCCGGAGTCGTCCGGAGTCTGGCCACCGCCGGTGCCCGGGCCCGGGTCCGTGGTGCCGCCGCCGGCCGGGGTCGTCTCCCACGTGTAGCTCACCGCGACGCCGATGTTGCCGGCCGCGTCTACCGCGCGGACGTGGAGGGTGTGCGTCCCGGGCAGCAGGTTCTCCAGCGTGATGTTCGACAGGCAGTCCTGGAACTCCAGCCCGCCCACGCTGCACTGGAACGTGGCCAGCGCCTCGGTCGCGGCGAAGCCGAACGAGGCCGCCGTTCCGGCCAGCACCTTCGGCGGCGACGTCACCAGCGAGACCCCCGGCGCCACCGTGTCCACCGTCCAGGAGTAGGTCGTGGCCTCCGCCTCCTGGTTGCCCGCGGTGTCCCGAGCGCGGACCGCCAGCGTGTACGGCCCGTCCGCCAGCAGGAGCGTCAGGTGCGGCGAAGCGCACGGCAGGGCCGGGCCGCTGTCCAGCGCGCAGGTGAACGTGGACTGCGGCTCCGAGGCCTGGAAGGCGAACGCCGAAGTCGGGGCGTTGCTGTAGGCCGGTGGCGTGGAAGTGAAGGTCGTCTTCGGCGGCGTGAGGTCCACCGTCCACGAATAAGTGGCCGGCGTGTTGTCCGTCAGCAGCCCGAGCAGGTCCCTGGAGCGCACCTGGAGCTGGTGCGGGCCCTCGGCCAGGCCCGTGAAGTCGCGAGGCGTGTCACACGCCACGAACGTGTCGCTGTCCAGCGCGCACTCGTACGACACCAGCAGTGCCGAAGACGCGAACGTGAAGCGCGCCTGCTGCTGCGCGGTGGAGAGCGCCGGGCCGCTGAGGATGACCGTCTCCGGCCCCAGGGCCAGGATGCTGAACTGCACGCTCGCCGCGGGGCCCGTCTGGCCCGCGATGTTGGTGCTGACCGCCACCAGCGTGTGCACCCCGTTGGACAAGAGCTCCAGCAGCGACGGCGTGTAGCTCCAGCGGCCATTCACATCCGCCGTCACCGTCGCGGCGATATTCCCATCCAGGCTGAGCGTCACCTGCGCGCCGGCCTCCGCGGTGCCGCTGAAGAACGGCAGCGCGGTGGACAGCAGCAGCCCCAGCGTGGGGGTCAGGATGACGGGCGCCGCGGGGGGCGCGTCGGGAAGCGCCGCGGCCAGCTGGCGCGGGGACACGGCGGTAGAGACAGGTGAGGCCTCGGCGGTCGCATGGGCATTCAAGCAAAGCGCGGCCAGGGCCCCCAAGAGGAGGCGATAGGAGGAGGTTGACATGGAATGGTCCGAAGAGGAGGGGTTGTGGGAGTGATTGGGAAGGGGATTGTGAGATGGATTGGGAGAGGGATTGAGCGGCGGATCAGTCGCGCGAAACCTGGCCGGAGGCGGGCTCCGGCTCGATGTGGAACTCCACGCGCCGGTTGAGCTCACGGCCGGCTGCGGTGTTGTTGGAAGCGACGGGGACGTCAGGGCCGCGGCCGGCCGCCATCAGCCGGCCCGCCGGGACGCCGCGCATCTCCAGGTGCTGGACGACCGCGGAGGCGCGCTGTTGGGACAGCGTCCGGTTGGTCTCCGGACGGCCGCGCGAATCGGTGTGGCCTTCCACCAGGATGCGCTTGAGCTCCGGGTGGTTGATGAGCACCTTCGCCACCTGCTCCAGCAGCGGGAGCGAACGTGGCAGCACACGCGCCTGGCCGGTGGCGAAGTAGACCTTCTCCCGGATCTCCAGCCGCTCCTGGGTGATGACCACCCACTGCTTCTGCTTCGCCGGGCAGCCCTGGTTCGACGTGGGGCCGGCCACCATCGGGCAGTTGTCCACCGCGTCCACCACGGTGTCGCCGTCGTTGTCCACCTCCGGGCAGCCATCCTCGTCGAGGAAGCCGTCGCGGTCCTCGGGGTCCACCGGGCAGTAGTCCTTGGCATTGGCGACGCCGTCGTTGTCGTCATCCAGGTCCGGGCACTGCTCCAGCGAATGGCTCTGGTTCGGGGCGCACACGTCCACCATCGCCACCGGAGGCTCTACCGGAGCCGGCTCCGGCGCCACGGCCACCACCGGAGCAGGGGCGGGGGCCTCGGTGATGCGGGGACGCATCACCGGCTGGACCGCCTGGAGCGCGGACACCGACAGGCCGGCCATCACGCGGAAGGCGGGCGTGCCCGGCGCGGTGCCCAGACCGGGGCCGCCCAGCGCGAACACCTCCATGCGGGACCCCAGCGCGTAGCGGCCGCCCGCCAGCAGCTCCACGGGCACCGGGCTGTCCGTCAGCGGCACCGCGGAGCGCAGGCCCAGCTCGCCGCGCAGCTTGTGCCCCGTGGTGGCCACGGTGGCGGCCCAGGGCAGCTCCGAGCCGACCGCGTTCGAACCCACCGCCGTGCGGTTGCGCAGCCGGATGCCCGCCTCCAGGCCCAGCACCACCGGCCCCACCGTGCGGCCCGCGGACACGCGCGGCGTCACGTCCCAGCCGCCGCTGCCCTGGAGCGAATCCTTGTTGCCCACCGGCAGGCCCACCGCCAGCTCCGCCGCCAGCGACACCGGCGCGGACGCCTCATCCAGGAGCCCCAGCCGCCCCTGCAGCACCGGCGTCCCCAGGCCCCATGACGAGGGAGTCGTCATGCCCACGTCGGAGAACCCGTGGGTGTCCTGGTGGGCCATCAGGGGGAGGATGGCGCCCACCTCGAACCGCTTGCTCACCGTATAGGTGCCCGCAAGCTGCACCTGCGTGCGCGACCTGACGAGCGCGTCCATCCGCTCGCCATCGCGGTAGAGCGTGAGCGGCGAGCGCTCGTGGTGCGCCGCCAGGGACAGGCGCAGCTCACCCGGATCGCGCAGTCCGCCCGCCGCCGTGCCGAGCGCGGCGCTCGATGTGGGGTTGATGCTCAGCCGCTCCAGGTCGAAAGCGGGAGCAGTGGTCGAGGCGGCGCTGGCCAGGGAGGGCAGCAGCACCAGGGCGTACAACAGACGAAGGCGCGGCGGCAGGGGGATGGGGGTTTGGAACATCTGGCTCTCGTGATGTGGCGGGTCGGAACGGCGCGACGGGGGACGAAAGCTGGACGGGCGAGATGGGAAGTTGTGAGGAATTGATTTCTGGAGGCGGATTGGGTTCGCCAGGGTGACTTCAGGTTCTGGTTTCACGGTTTGTCGCGAGCGCAATCACAAGTATTGAAGCCGCCGCGCCACTGCTGCCTGATGTCTGTATTGGGCCTTTGTTCGCGGTGGGGTGCGGACGCCGGGCAAAGCACGCGAGGGCTGTCCAGCCGCCATAGCCTGTGCCGGAGGGTCCTCGAAAGGTTCGACTCGGACGTTCTGCCGCCTTCCTGGCTCGGAACGGTGTGAATCCGCCGTCGCTCCAGGCACGCTGCCGCCCACAACAGGAGCGAAGAGGACCATGGACACCATCCGCAACGACAAGCAGGGCGCGAAGGTGAAGCTGGAGCGCATTCCCACCACCCCTCCGAAGAAGGCGGACAAGGATGCGGCCAAGGCGGAGTTCGACGCGCTGGGCGAGGAGCTGTTCGACCTGCAGGACCTGCTGTGGGGCGCGAAGATGAACTCCGTCCTCATCGTCCTGCAGGGGCGCGACACCGCCGGCAAGGACGGCACCATCAAGCACGTGGTGGGCAGCCTCAATCCGCGCGGGGTGAGCGTCACCTCCTTCGGCGTGCCCAGCACGGAGGAGCGGGAGCACGACTTCCTCTGGCGCGTGCACCTCAAGACCCCGCGCCAGGGCGAGTTCTCCATCTTCAACCGCTCGCACTACGAAGACGTGCTCGTGGCGCGGGTGAACAACCTGGTCCCTGAAGCGCTCTGGAAGTCGCGCTACCAGCACATCCGCGACTTCGAGACCCTGCTCTCCGAGCACGGCACCCTCGTCCTCAAGTTCTTCCTCCACATCAGCCAGGAGGAGCAGGAGCAGCGGCTGCTGGCGCGCGAGGAGGAGCCTCGCAAGGCGTGGAAGATCGCCGCGGGTGACTGGGAGGACCGCAAGCACTGGGCGGACTACACGCGCGCCTATGAGGACGTCTTCGCTCGCACGTCCACCCAGCAGGCGCCCTGGCACCTGGTGCCCTCGGACGCCAAGTGGTACCGCAACCTCGTGGTGGCCCGCGCCGTGGCGGAGGCCCTGCGTCCCCACCGTGAAACCTGGCAGGCCCGGCTGGACGAGGTGGGCAAGCACAAGAAGGCGGAGCTTCGCGCCTGGCGCAAGAAGCGCTGACACACGGCCTTGCGCGTCATCCATGACGCGAAGGGCCCACTCCGCGCGCATGCGAAGCGCTGACCCGGCCATGACATGGGGATGGGACAACGCTCGCGGTCATCCGTCCCGGTGTGTCGCCGGGCGGTCACCGCTGGAGCCCTGTCCCCATGGAACGAACCGCGTCGCCATCGAGCAAGGACCTCATTGCCCGCACGCGTCCCTTCGCGGCCCAGGACACCGCGCGCTCCCTCTGGGCGCTCGGCTCCACCTACGCCGCGCTCGTTGGCGCGGTGGTGCTGGCGGTGGCCGCGCCGTGGTGGCCCCTGCGCATCGTGGGCGGCCTCATTGAAGCGCTGGTGCTCATCCGCTGCTTCATCCTCTTCCACGACGCGATGCACGGGGCGCTCCTGCCGAAGTCCCGGTGGGCCAAGGCGCTCTTCCAGGTGCAGGGGCTGCTCACGCTCACGCCAGCGCGCATCTGGAATGACACGCACAACCATCACCACGCCAACACCGCGCGCATCGCGGCGGACTCGGCGGGCACCTTCGCCACCTGGACCACGGACCAATGGCGCAAGGCCTCCGGCGCGCAGCGCCTGGGCTACGTGGTGGAGCGCCACCCGGTGACGCAGCTGTTCGGCTACTTCACCGCGTTCCTCTACAGCCTGTGCCTCCAGCCGTTCGTGAAGAACCCGAAGCGCTACTGGACGTCCGGGCTCGCGCTGGGCGTGCACGTGGCCCTGTCCGCGGCCGTCTGGGCTTGCTTCGGCCTGGGCGTCTACCTGACCGCCTTCCTGGGGCCGCTGTTCGCCGCGTACGCGCTGGGCACGTATCTGTTCTACGCGCAGCACAACTTCGACGACGTGGCCATCCTGCCGGAGGCGTCGTGGAACCACGCGGACGCGGCGCTGGAGGCGAGCAGCTACATGCGCTTCGGGCCGGTGATGGAGTGGTTCACGGGCAACATCGGCTACCACCACGTGCACCACCTCAATCCGCGCATCCCGTTCTACCGGCTGCCGGAGGCGATGGCGTCCATCCCGGAGCTCCAGGGGCCGCACGTCACCGCGCTCACGCTGAAGGACATCGTCGGGTGCCTGCGGCTGAACCTGTGGGATCCGTCGCTGAAGCGGATGGTCCGCTACCGCGACGCGCGGGTGGCGACGGGCACCTGAAGAAGCTCGGCGACGAACCTCGGCCCGGCGGGTCCGTTCGGGACCCGCCCGAGGAACCCACCGGGCCGGGGTCTCAAGGCTTCAAGAGCGTGTGCAGGACGTTGGCGTGTGCCTCCTCTTCGTCGAGGAGCTCCTCCAAGAGCCGCCGCGTGGTGGGGTCCCGCTCCGCGAAGTAGGGGATGAGGTCGCGGTACGACGCGATGGCGATGCGCTCCGCCTCCAGGTTCTCGCGCAGCAGCTCCACCAGCGTCCGCCCTTCGTCGTCCTGGGTGTCACCGCTGGACATGAGCCCTCCAAGGTTGAAGTCCGGCCTGCCGCCCAGCTGCTGGATGCGCTCGACGAGCCTGATCGCGTGGTCCTGCTCGTCGCGAGCGTGCAGGCCGAACGCGGCCTTCATCGCCTCGTGGCAGGCGCCTCCGGCCAGCAGGGCATGGCGTGTGTAGCGCCGCACGCAGACGACCTTGCTCGCCAGCGCGGCGTTGAGCAGCGTGATGCGGACCCCCAGCTCCCCCGGGTCGGTCTCGGACGGCTGCGAGTGCGTGTCGGCCATGGCATTGCCCCCGGGAGGCTGCGTGTCCGGAAGCTGGGGGGCCCGGGCAGCGCCGTCCATCCCATCTGCCCCCGCGTGCCGGCAGCGCCGCGCCTGTCCGTCCCGCCCCCGACGCCTGCCTCCACGCCGGGCGGCGGGCGGGGACGTTGTCCGCGAACATCCCTTGCGGCCTCCAGGGCGGAGGAGGGGGTTCGGGGTTAGTCTTCGCCAATGAGCTCGAGCCCATCCAGCCGGCCGTCCGTCGTCGTGGCGGAGCTGGGGCCTACGAACACCGGGAAGACCTTTCGCGCCATCGAACGGATGCTCGAGCACGACTCCGGCATCATCGGGTTGCCGCTCCGCCTGCTCGCCCGTGAGGTCTACGACCGGGTGACCGCGAAGGTGGGCGAGGGCCGGGTCGCACTGATGACGGGCGAGGAGAAGCGCATCCCGCTCCGGCCCGACTATTGGATCTGCACCGTGGAGGCGATGCCGACCGACCGGGAGGTGGACTTCCTCGCGGTGGATGAAATCCAGCTCGCCGCGCACCGGGAGCGCGGGCACGTCTTCACGGACCGGCTGCTGCACGCGCGCGGGCGCAAGGAGACCTGGTTCCTGGGCGCGGACACCATGCGGCCCATGGTGCAGGCGCTGATTCCCCATGCGTCCCTGAAGCGCGCCACGCGCCTGTCGCAGCTGCGTTATGCCGGGCGCCGCTCGCTGAAGAGCCTGCCGCCGCGCTCGGCGGTGGTCGCGTTCTCCGCGGACCGCGTCTACGAGCTGGCCGAATCGCTGCGCCGCCTGCGGGGTGGGGTGGCGGTGGTGCTGGGCGCGCTGTCGCCCCGGACGCGCAACGCGCAGGTGGCCATGTATCAATCCGGCGAGGTCCAGTACCTCGTGGCCACGGATGCCATTGGCATGGGGTTGAATCTGGACCTCAACCACGTGGCCTTCGCGACGCTCTCCAAGTACGACGGCGCCGAGCAGCGCGACCTGTATCCGGATGAGCTGGCGCAGATCGCCGGCCGCGCGGGTCGCCACCTCAACGACGGGAGCTTCGGCGCGCTGAACACGCTGCCGGAGCTGCCGCCGCGCATCGTCTCCGCCATCGAAACCCACCGCTTCCCGGCGGTGCGCAGCCTCATCTGGCGCAACTCCTCGCTCGACTTCTCCAGCCCGGAGGCGCTGCTGGACTCGCTGTCGCGGGCGCCGCGCGACAGCGCCTTCGTCCGGGTGGAGCGCGCGGATGACTTCGACGCGCTCAAGGGGCTGTCCGCGGTGCCGGCCATCCGCGAGCTCACCACCGACAAGGCCTCCGTGGAGCTGTTGTGGCAGGTCTGCCAGGTGCCGGACTTCCGCAAGGGCCTCTTCGGGCAGCACGTCGCACTGCTGCGAGAGACGTTCCTCCAGCTGACGGCCGGGGACGGGAAGTTGGATCCCACCTGGCTGGGCCGGCAGGTGTCACCGCTGGACGATGCCTCTGGGGACATCCACACCCTGATGGACCGGCTCGCGGCGATCCGCATCTGGACGTACATCAGCCATCGTCCGGGCTGGCTGAACGACGCGGAGGACTGGCAGGAGCGCACGCGCCGCATCGAGGACGCGCTGGGCGACGCCCTGCATGAGCGGCTGGTGGAGCGCTTCGTACAGCGGGCCGCGAGGAGGAGCGCGCGCCGCTTCGTGAGGGCCAACGCGCAGCCGCAGGCAGGTGCCTCGGACAGTCCGTTCGCCAAGCTGGGGCTGCTGCTGACGGAGGTGCCGGGCGCGGAAGGCGCGCTGATGACGGAGGAGCAGTTCGTCCAGCGCGTGGTGGACGCGACGCACGACGCCTTCGAGGTGGACGCCGCGGGGCGCATCTCCTTCGAGGCGCAGCCGCTGGCCCGGCTGGTGCGGGGGCGCGACCGGCGCTCTCCGCAGCTGGCGTTGGCGGAGCCGGAGGTGTGGACGGGAGGCGCGCGTCAGCGATTGGAGCGTCGGTTGGTGGCGCTGGCGAAGGACTTGGTCACGGAGGCCATGGGAGGCTTTCCCGCGGAGTCCTTCACGAGCGCGAGCCGCTCACCGGCGACGCGAGCCGTGGCCTACCAGCTGGCGGAAGGGCTGGGCGTCATCTCCCAGGCAGAGGCGCGCGAGCAGTGGCGGCTCCTGGACGAGGAGTCGCGGGAGCGGCTGAAGGCGCAGGGCGTCCACGAGGGCCAGCGCTTCCTCTACGTCACCCAGGCCCTGTCGCCCCAGGCCCTGGAGCGGCGGGCCATGTTGACGGCGCTGTTCCAGCAGGTGCCGTGTCCGCAGGGCATCCCCCAGGAGCCGGCGCTGAATGTCTCGGGGCTGGCCGGCCGGAGCGCGCGGTCCTTCGGTTACGAGATCATCGGGCCGGTGGCGCTGCGCATCGACATCGTCGAGCGGCTGGGAGAGGGATTGCGCAACGCCCAGGGCGCGAAGCAGGTGCAAGCGCTCATGCAACAACTGCGATTGGAGGGCGGCGTCCGCGCGCAGGTGCTGCGGACGTTGGGCGGACAGCCCCAGGGCGCTGCCTCGAAGCGGCGGCGGCGCAGGCGGGGACGGAAGCCATCGGCGCCGGAGGCGGGTGGTGTCCGCGGCCGTGAGACGGCAGGGGCGCGCCGGCTCAACGATCGTCCGTGAAGCCCTGGGTCCTGCTCCGGTACCTCGCTTCAGCTGTCACGGCTCGTCGGACATGCCGGAGAGCTGTTCCAAGGCGAGTTCGCGGTAGTAGGGGACGACTTCGACCGCGAGCACGTCGCGCATCTGCTGGCGCGCGCTGTCAAAGTCACCTTGCCGCTGGAAGCTCCACATCCGATGCAGTGCGTCCGTCAGGCGGTTCGACCCCTCGGCGATGCGCCGTTCGGCCTCTTGCACCAAAGCCAGCGCCCCGGCGCTGGTGCTCAAAGCGGCATCGGCATCCGCGATGGAGACCTCCTCGGCGGTGCGAAGCATGAGGGTGCGCACCTCGTCACTCAGTGTCAGTGGCGCTCCCTCGCGAAGGACACGCCGTGCAAGGTCGCGGAACGGGCTCCAGTCGGGTGTGCTCATTCGGGTCTCACCGCTTCGGCTTGGAGGGGCGGCACATATCAAGGGGCCAATCGTGTTGCCCCTCGCACCTGCGCAGACAGTCAGTGCAGGGACCTGAGAATCTACCGTCCACGCAGGCGTTCCAGTTTCGCAGGCACCTGTTCTTCCACGCAGGCAGGCGTGCATCATCCACATAGTCGTCCGCCTCCGAGCTGGCGTGCGTGCCGGTGGCGCCGACCCCTGCGGCCATGATGGCCGATGCTTCGGCGGCGGTGAGGCCGCATGCTTCTGGGAGGCCTGGGTGTCGCTGTATGCAATCCGTCTCGGTGTCCATCGCGACGGAGGCACATCCCAGGCTGAAGGCCACGACGATGGGGGCAAGGTCGTGCCACCGGCAGGTGGATCTCAGGAAACTCATGAGGCGCGGACCCTACTGCGGAGAGGGGCCGTCCAGGGAGCAGGCCGGCGGCCCGGGAGGAGGGGAGGCGACGAATCCACGCGGGGCCTGCCCGGATTCGCCTATACGCTGGCCCCGTTTCCCTCCCACATGCCGGTGGTCGTCCCATGAGCAGTGGTCGTGCCCTTTCGCCAGTCCTCCTCGTCGGTGCCGGAACAGGCGAAGCCACGTGCGGCATCCTCTACCTGGCGAGCTACCTGCGGCGCGGCGGGATTGAAGCCTTCGTGCGGCTGTGGGACGGGGACGAAAGCGCAGGAGAGGTAACGCAGTCCTTCGAGCGCCTCATCGCCCGCGTGCGCCCCAAGCTCATCGGCATCAGTCTCAAGTGGTTCCACCACGTGGACCGTGCGCTGCTCATCGCGCGGACCATCCGGAAGATCGACCCTTCCATCCGCATCGTCGTGGGCGGCAACTCCGCGTCGTACTGGTGGAAGGAGTTGAGCGGCTACGACTGCATCGACCACGTCATCCTGGGCGATGGAGAAGTCCCCCTCCTGGCGCTCTGCAACGGAGAGGAAGCCCCGCCCAACGTCGTGACGCGGACGCCGGACGGCCGTCCCCGCCGGTTGCCGCTGGCGTACGTGCAGCGCACCACCAACACGCAGGACGTCTACTACTCGCACTTCAACGAGATCTTCCTCAGCCAGATGGATGCGCACTCCTTCTCCGGCTGGGTCGCGCCCGGCAAGGGCTGCGGCGAGAACTGCCTCTACTGCGGCGGCGCGCGAGGCAACCAGAAGGCGGACTTCGGGCGCGCGAAGCCGTTCCTGCGCGCCGAGGAGAACGTGCGCAAGGATCACCAGGAGATCGCCAGCCGGACGTGGCAGATGCGCTACGACTTCGCAGGAAGCACGGCGGAGTTTTTGGGGAGCACCTGGGCGGGCGTGGACCTGTCGCGCCACTGCTGCACGTACTTCCTCTGGGGCGTGCCGCGAGTGGAACTGGTCTCGGCGCTCGCGGAGACCTTCCAGCGCATCTACATGGTCATCGACATCGGCTGCTTCTCCGAACAGCAGCGGCTGGAGCAGATGTCCAAGGGGTTGCTCAAGCCCTGCGCGAAGGACCGCGAGCTGCTGGAGGTCATCGAGTCCGTGCGCCGCCATCCGAACGTGGAGATCGAAATCTCCGGCATCGGCGGCCTGCCGTTCACGAGCCGGGAGCGGCTCGCGGAGGAGCTGCGGTTGGTGGAGCGCATCATCGGCCTGGACTGCGTGGTGGGCTACCAGCGGCTGGAGGCGCAGCCCGGGGCGCTCGTCACGGAGCACCCCGCGCGCTTCGACATGGTGACGGAGGCGAAGACGTTCGCGGAGTTCCTCGGCTACTTCGAGCGCCGCGAGCCCGGCGACGTGTCCGTGCCGATGATCCGCTTCAAGGACAAGGAGCTGGAGGCCGCGGTACAGCGCAACTCGGACCGGGTGGACGAACTGGCCTGGAAGCACCGGGACGCGAGGAAGCGCGTCGAACTCCACGGGCGCACGCGGCTCAAGAACACCGCGCCCTCGACGGAGCGCTTCACGCTGGGGGACTGGCTGGGCAGCCACCGGGCGCCCGCGAAGCTGGCGAAGGAGCCGGTGACGGTCCTGCGCTCGGTGGACGGCATCACCCTGAGCTGCGCCCCGTCCGTCAGCCCGCGAAAGTTCACCGACCCCACGCTGACCCAGGGCGAGGACGGCGCCATCCTCCTCGCCGCCCTGGCCGCCTTCGATCAACCCACCACCGTCTCCAGCGCGGTGTCACACCTGGGCACGAAGGAGCGGCTGGATCCGCAATCCGCCCGCGAGGTCATCGACCATCTGGTCGACGGGCGCTTCCTTCAGCCGGCGTAGACACGGGGGCTTCATGCGCCCTGGGCTCTGAGCTCGCGGCCGATGCACGAGGAGGATGACCCGTGGGCGGAGTCATCGGCCTCGCGAGCGGCACCTCCTGCCCGGTGACCCGTGCAACCTCCTCCGGCTCCGGCCCCCGGTTCCAGTACCCCTCGCGAGCCACCACGTGTTCGCCCACGGGCTGCGTCTGGCGCATCAGCTCCTGGACGCGTGACTCCGGAAGGAGATGCGACCCCACGTCGGGCTGCACGAAGTTGTTCGCGCTCACGAACGTCCAGCTCAATCCGGTGCTGATGCCTGGCGGCGCGAGGGGCTGCCAGCCAACGAAGCCATTTCCCCAACGCCAGTCCACCCAGGCAGGGGCCCACTCACTGTCAGGCCACCACAACCAGCCCTCCGACGGCGTCTTGAACCACCGGCCATAGTGGAACGGCGCCTGGCCCCACTCCGAATCGCTCTCGAAGGTGCATCCCCAATCGCTGGAAACCCACCGGCCGCTGGTGGAATACGGGACGAAGCCCGCACCCACCTCGTTCGGGTCCGGCTTCCAGACCCAGCCGACGTCCGGCAGGTTCATCCATGTGCCGTAGGGCGCCAGCACCTCCCGGAACTGGGACATGGGGTTGTCCAGGGGCGTCGAGCTCGACGTCACCTGCGGCCCGAATTCATCCGGGCCCATCGCACAGCCGCCGGCTGCCAGGATGGCAAGGACACTGGTGCCGGTCCGAAGCCAGCGCACCCGGGGATGCCAGGAGCCCATGTCCGGTTCCTTTCGTGGGGGTCTCTGCCCTGGAAGGTGAGGACGCCTTCACGCAACTTCACGAGCCGTGCATGAGCAGGCGGCGTATGAACGCCTGAACGGAGGCTCTGATGGCAAACGCCAAGGCCATGCTCGGAAGCATGCTGGGCCGCTTTCTCTTCACCGAAGCGAAGGTCACCCAGGTGCGCGAAGTCTCGCGCGCCTTTCGACAGATTGACTGCGAGGGCCCCGCGCTGCGGGGTCAGGGATGGTCCCCCGGCGACAAGGTGCAGGTCTTCCTGCCAGGGTTGGGCATGCGCACGTACACGCCGCTGTCGTGGGACGAAGCGCGCGGCGCCACGGCCTTCCTGGTGTACCTGCACGGCGACAGCCCGGGAGCGAAGTGGGGCCGCGACGTGCGCACCGGAGACGCCGTGCAGTTCTTCGGCCCCCGGCGCTCGGTGGCGCTGGAGTCCGGCGACGCGCCGGTGGTGCTCTTCGGTGACGAAACGTCCTTCGCGGTGGCGCACGCGTTCCGCACCGGAGCGAAGCGCGACGTCACCCCCATCTTCGAGGTGACACGCCGCGAGGACTGCGCGTCCGCGCTGCGCGAGCTGGGCTTCGAGGGCCAGGACGTGGAGCGCACGGCAGGCGACGCGCACCTGACGCAGGTCCACGAACGGCTGAGCGAAGCCCTGCGAGCGAAGCCCGGTGCGACGCTGGTGATGACGGGCCGGGCGCAGTCCATCCAGGCGCTGCGCTCGCGGCTGCGCGGCGACGGCGAACGCGCCACGCCGAAGGTGAAGGCCTACTGGGCGGTGGGCAAGACGGGGCTCGACTGATTCAGGCCGGAGCGAACTGGAGGCCGCGCAGGAAGTCGTCGCGGTCCCGGGTGACGCCCGCGGGACGGCGCTTGGACTTCTGCTTGAGGAAGCGCGACGCGTCCTGGCGGCGGTAGCAGGTGAGGAGCCGGTCCTCGTCGTTGAGGATGAGGATCCACCCTCGCGCCTGCCGCGCCAGGGACGAGTCCCGCAGCGCAACCGGCAGGTCGCGCTCGTGCACGGTGAGGTGGGTGGCACCACACGCCCGGGCGGGAGTGCCGAACTCGAGGATGAACGCGATGACCTCCTCGCGCAGCCTCCAGCGGGCACACTGCTCGACGAAGAGGCGGGTGAGGGAGAACACAGACGACACGGGGCTCTGGCGCATGGCGGGCTATCTCCTTGCGCGCTTCCCAATACACACCGCGTTCCAACGCCCCGCCCACGCGATTCCGCGCACTTGCGAGGACCCCCCAGCGGCCGCGAAAGACATTCCGTCAATCCCGCCCGCGGCCCCTGTCACCCAGGCACGAAGCCTTCACGATCGCCGCCGTCCCTCACGGTGCGTGACGGCGCCGCCCACTCCCGGGGTTGGGCCCGTTCTGAAGAAAACCTTCACAGGTCATGCGGCATTTTGACAGGCTCACGGGGGGCGGGAGCGGGCAGCATGGCCCCTCCGGCCTCGCGACGCTACGTGTGGGGCCGGACGACCACTGGCCGAAGGGATGGACGGGGCACGATGAATCTTCGCTCGAAGGCACTGGGAGCCGTGCTGGGCGCGGGAACGGCGGGGATGTCGCTGGCGCTCCTGTTCAGCGCGGGATGCGGAGGCCGCGCGGCGCATCCGGTCGTGGTGCCGCCGCCTTCGGATCCGCAAACGCTCCGGCCGCCAGAGGCCTTCGCGGGCATTGGCGACAAGAAGGAGCGCTCGCGAGCGCTGTTCCTGGAGGCGAGCCGGGTGATGCTGCATCCCCGCTGCGTCAACTGCCACCCCGTGGGCGACAGCCCCCTGCAAGGGGAGAACAGCCAGGTCCATGATCCGCCGGTGGTCCGGGGCCCCGAGGACCAGGGTGTGCCCGGCCTGGAATGCACCTCCTGTCACCAGGACCGCAACGCGCAACTGGCGCGGGTCCCCGGCGCGCCCAAGTGGCACGTGGCGCCCAAGGTGATGGCGTGGGAGGGGCGCACGCCGCGCGCGCTGTGCGAGCAGTTGAAGGATCCGGCGCGCAACGGCGGCAAGAGCCTGTCGGAATTGATCGAGCACTCGGCGCATGACGAGCTGGTGGGCTGGGGCTGGAAGCCCGGAGCGGACCGGGTTCCGGCGCCGGGAACGCAGGCGGAGTTCGGGGCCCTGGTGGCCGCGTGGGTGAAGGACGGCGCGGAGTGCCCGCGCGAGGAGAGCCGACCGTGAGCATCCGTCTGCGAGTGAATGGGACCGAGCACGTGCTGGACGTGGATCCGGAGATGCCGCTGCTCTGGGCGCTGCGCGACGTGCTGACGTTGACGGGCACGAAGTACGGCTGCGGCCAGGCGCTCTGCGGCGCGTGCGTGGTGCACATCGACGGCGCGGCGGTGCGCTCGTGCGTGACGCCGGTGCGCCGCGCGGAGGGCCGCGAGGTGATGACCATCGAGGGCCTGTCACCGGACGGCTCGCACCCGCTGCAGAAGGCGTGGGTGGACCTGGCGGTGCCGCAGTGTGGCTTCTGTCAGGCGGGGCAGATCATGACGGCGGCGGCGCTGCTGGCGAAGAAGCCGAAGCCCACCGACGCGGAGATCGATCAATCGCTGGCGGGCAACCTCTGCCGCTGCGGGACGTACACGCGCATCCGCACCGCCGTGAAGAAGGCGGCGGGACTGCCGACGGAGTGAGGGCCACCACCATGCAAGACACGCGCATCCGTCTGTCGCGCCGCTCCGTGCTCGAAGGAATGGGACTCGTGGCCGCGGGCCTGGGGTTGGAGGTGTTCCTGCCCGCGAGGGCACACGCCGCGCCCATGCCCACGTCGCTGCCGGAAGTGCCCACGGGGGGCTTGAGGGCGAACGTCTTCGTGCACGTGGCACCGGACGGCGTGGTGACCATTGTCTGCCACCGCTCGGAGATGGGGCAGGGCGTGCGCAGCTCGCTGCCGGTGCTCATCGCGGACGAGCTGGGCGCGGACATGGCCCACGTGAAGGTGGTCCAGGGCGACGGCGACGAGGCCTACGGCGACCAGAACACGGACGGCTCCAGCAGCGTGCGGAAGATCTTCGACGACCTGCGCTACGCGGGCGCGACGGCGCGCACGATGCTGGTGGCGGTGGCGGCGAAGCGCTGGAAGGTGGCGCCCACGGAGTGCGAGGCGCGCGACCACGCCGTGTTCCACAAGGGCACGCAGCGGACGCTCAAGTTCGGCGAGCTGGCCGGTGACGCGGCGAAGCTGAAGGTGCCCAAGAAGGACGCGGTGACGCTCCGTCCGCGCAGTGAGCTCAAGCACCTGGGCAAGGAGCTGCCGCTGCTGGACGGGCCGGACATCGTGACGGGCCGGGCGGTGTTCGGCGCGGACGTCGTGTTGCCGGGGATGCGCACGGCGGTCATCGCGCGTCCGCCCGTGGCGGGAGGCAAGGTGGCCCGCTACGACGCGACGAAGACGCTGGCGGTGCCGGGCGTGCGGCAGGTGGTGGAGCTGCCGGCGGCGACGAAGCCCTTCCTGTTCCAGCCGCTGGGAGGTCTGGCGGTGGTGGCCGATAACACCTGGGCGGCGATGAAGGGCCGCGCGGTGCTGGACGTGACGTGGGAGGGCGGGGACAACGCCGTCTACGACTCGGAGGCGTACCGCGAGCAGCTGCTGGAGGTGATTGGCAAGCCGGGCAAGGTGGTGCGCAACGTCGGCGACGCGCCAGGAGCGCTGGCGAAGGCGGCGAAGCGGGTGCAGGCCACGTACAACACGCCGCACCTGGCGCACGCGCCCATGGAGCCGCCCGCGGCGGTGGCGAAGGTGGAGAACGGCACCTGCGAGGTGTGGGCCACGACGCAGAACCCGCAGGCCGCGCGCAGCGAGGTGGCGAAGGCGCTGGGCATCGACCCGTCGAAGGTGATCATCCACGTGACGCTGTTGGGTGGCGGGTTCGGCCGCAAGTCGAAGCCGGACTACGTGGTGGAGGCGGCGCTCGTGGCGAAGGCGGTGGGCGCGCCGGTGCGCCTGCAGTGGACGCGCGAGGACGACGTGCGCCACGACTACTACCACTCCACGAGCGCGCAGCGGCTGGAGGCGGGCCTGGACGCGAGCGGCAAGGTGGTGGCGTGGCACCAGCGCATCGCGTTCCCGCCCATCGGCTCCACGTTCTCCGACGCGACGTTCGCGGGGGACGGAGAGATGGGTCAGGGCATCGTGGACCTGCCGCTGGCCATCCCCGATGTGCGGATGGAGAACTGCGAGGCGCGGGCGCACACGCGCATCGGCTGGCTGCGGTCCGTGGCGAACATCTACCACGCGTTCGCTGTGCAGAGTTTCATCGACGAACTGGCGCACGAGCGCGGCACGGATCCGCGAGACACGTTGCTGGAGGTGCTGGGGCCGTCGCGCATCGTGACGCCCAAGGACCTGGGCGTGGCGAAGGTGCCGAACTACGGCCAGTCCCTGGACGAGCACCCGGTGGACACGGCGCGGCTGCGCAGGGTGATTGAGCGGGTGACGGGCCTGTCGCGCTGGGACGAGCGCAAGCGGGAGGGAAGGGCGCTGGGGCTGGCGGCGCACCGCAGCTTCCTGACGTACGTGGCGGTGGTGGTGTCGGTGGTGAAGGACGCGGACGAGCGCATCCGGGTGGACGAGGCGTGGATCGTCGCGGACGCGGGCACCATCGTGAACATGGAGCGCGTGCGGGCGCAGATGGAGGGCGCGGTGGTGTTCGGCCTGAGCCTGGGGCTCTACGGCGCCATCACGATGAAGGACGGCGCCGTGGTGGAGAGCAATTTCCGCGACTACCGCCTGGCACGCATCGCGGAGACGCCGAAGCGCATCCACGTGGACATCATCCCCAGCGACGGCCGCCCCGGAGGCGTGGGAGAGCCCGGAGTGCCCCCCGTGGCTCCGGCCCTGGCCAACGCGGTGTTCGCGCTCACGGGCACCCGCGTCCGTGAGCTGCCCTTGGTGAAGACCGTGAAGGTGTAAGCCGAGGGTGCGGTCTGCCTGAGTCTGGTCTGGTGAAACAAGACCTCAGGGCTTCCGCGGGAGGTTGGCAGCCTTCAGGATTTCCGGCGGCGCGGGTTCCAACTCGCTCGGCAGTGGAATCACGAACTCCAGCCCCCGCGGCAATGGGCTGCAGCAGGGGCGAGCCTCCTCTGCTTCGATAGAACACGCGTTGGGGGCTGACCGCGTCAGGGGCGTCTTGACGACGCGGGCGTCGCCGCCCTCCTCGGAGACGACAAGCCAACAGAGATTCACGCTCTGAAAGTCGTACTTCAGTTCAGTGCGCTCACCATTGGCCAACCGAATGACCGGCGTCTGCTTCGACACGGGCACGACCGCTTCAAGGCGATCTCCTGTTGTTCCGACGAGGACGAGCTCGACGGCTCGACCGCTCTCATTGCGAATCACGAAAGGCCTACCGCTCAGGTGAAGCGCCCATGCGGCGAGAGCCAGACCCGCGATGAGGCTCACCAGAAGGCCACCCCCGAACACCTTCTCAAACCATGTCAATCTACGCATGGGGAGCCTTCGTCGTAGGGAGAACCCAGCCGCTTACGGGACCCACAAAGCACCATCCGAAAGGGGGGGCATGCGAGCCGCCGCCCCCCATGCCTCCCCAGATGAAGAGGGCGTTGCCCGTCCACAGTCCCACGTGCTCGGAGCGCGCGGAAGGGGCGCCTTCGGTGCGCAGCGGAGCCCACGTGTCCGTGGCCGGGGCATAGGCCGCGCCGTCCGAGCAGACGCCGCCTTCGGAGCCGCAGTTCGGCGACGTGCCACCCCAGATGATCATCCTCGACCCGGTCCACACCGCCGTGTGAGGCCAGCGGGCCTTGGGGATCCCTTCGGGTGGCATCGCCAGCCAGCCGTCCCCGAGAAGGCCGTACATCGAGCCGTCCTCCAGGGCCACTGCGTAGAGGCTGCCACCCACGGGTTCTTCCTCCTGTGACAGGGGATGGGGGCGCCGCAGTCTGTGTTACTCTCAGTGAGGTCCACCATCGCTGAGATGGCTTCGCCACATCGCGCTACGATGGAGTCCATGCTCGACGCCATCGTGGAGTTCTTCCGGGAACCCTCATGCATGATCGGCTTTGGGTCCTACCGGCCGAGTGGGTCCCTCATCCGATTGGCCGCCCTGGGAGTCGGGCTGATTGTCTTTCTGGTCTGGTGGCTCAGGAGGGGAGGTCGGCATGAGCGCGACACCCTCCGCGTTCACTCTCGATGAATCGCGGATGAATCAGCGCCCGAGCTGACGGGAGTGCTGTCCTTTCGCCGCCGTCACAGGGGCTTTAACGTGGGGCGGATGCGCTGTGGCTCACACCGCTGGTCCATCTCCGGCTCCTTCCTGAACATCGAGCACGAAGTCCGTCCCATCGAAGGATGGCTGTACCGTGGCGCGCTGATACTGGCGCTGGCCTTCCCGGTCATCGCCTTCACGACGGGCTTCTTCGCGGATGAAGTACGCGTCTGGATCCTGATGATCGCGATGGGCGCCCTGGCGGTCCACCACCTCACGTCGCGGTGGAAGGTGCTGCTGAACCTGGAGACCCGCTCCGTGTGGCGCCGCACCGGCTACCGGGAAGCCCTGGGCGCGAAGACCCAGCCCCTGGAGCCATTCACGTCCGTGGCCCTCTACCAGCGTGACAAGGGGTCCACGGAAGGCCTCTTCATCGCGAAGGTCTACGTCGTGGCGCTGATGGGGCCTTCCGAGACGGTCGTGCTGTCCCACAGCGATGACCGCGAGGAGGCCGTGGAATTGGCACAGGCCGTCTCCAAGTTCCTCGGGCTGGGCCTCAGTGTGGAGGGCGGGCAGCGCCGCTCCGTCACCGCGCGCCTGGAGGAAGCGCCGCTCACGGGGGAGCGCCTTCCGGACCTGCCCTACGGCAGTGGCATCCAGTTCCGGCAGGACGCCCGGGGGCTGACGCTGGAGCTGCCGCCCTGTGGATGGCGTCCCACCTACGCGGCGCAGGGAGCCTTCGCGGTCCTCATCGCGGTGGGAGGGCCTCTCTTCTTGCTAAGGCAGTTGCGACAGATTCTCGGACCGCAGGCTGCCAGTACGCAGGTGATGGTGATTGCGAGCTCCCTCTTCATCGCCTGCGGTGCCTTCTTCTGGTGGTGGGTCGCGCGGGAGGCCACCAGCCGCTGGTCCATCAACGCCTCCTCCCGGGGAATCGAGGTGACGCGGTACGGACCCTGGAGGCCCCGGAAGGTCATGCGGCTGCCCAGGTCCCGCATCCAGGACATCGACGTGCGCGACGCGCGAACGGAAGTCTCCCGGGGCCGGGGCATCGTCATCGAGCACGACAAGGGCCACGAGTTGCTGGGCATGGACCTGTCGCAGGAAGAGCTCGCCTGGGCGGGGACGGCGTTGCGCCGCGCCCTGGCGACCCGTGCAATGGACACCGGCGCCCAGCTCCGCGCGTCCTAGCTGGCCGGAGTCGGGCGCGTCGCCCGAAAGATGAACGACGCGCCCGGTGAGTCACTCAGTTCCTGCTCGCGGGGTCCTTGCCGCCCAGGTACGTCCGGATCACCGGAATCTGGCTGATGGTCGCCGGGTCACCGCCCTTGGCGGCGTCACGGTCGAGCGGATTGGCGCCCAGGACGACGAAGTCCGCCACCTTGCCCGGCTCGATGCTGCCCACCCAGTTGTCAATCTCATGCTGGCGGGCCGGCTCGATGGTGACCGCGCGCAGGGCCTCCTCGACGGTCGTCGCGTGCTGGGGCCCGAGCACATAGGTCCTCTGGAATTCAGGATAGGCCCACGTGCGCCGCGTGACGGCCTGCTCGACGAACCAGAGCGGCCGCGCCGGCGTCACCATCGAGTCGCTGTGGAAGGAGAAGGGGATGCCGTAGCGGCGGTTGAAGTCCACCGGGTCGATGTCGATGTCCTTGTGCGCACCATTCTTCTGGAGCATCTGCGCCAGGGCATCACCCCAGTACGCCACGTGGCCGATGAGGTGCGTCACCCGCAGGTCCATCGCCGGCACCTTCTGCTGGCTGGCGGTGACATGGGTGCCCTTGCGCAGCTCACCAATCGCCTGGGAGACGGAGTCCTGGCCCACGGTGTTGTGGATGAGCAGCATCCGGTGCGTGTTGGCCTGCTCCAACTGGAGCTGGGAGAACGCGTCGACGGCCCATTGGTTCGCCTGGTTGCCATTGGCATGCAGCTGGAACCGCCAGGCCGAGTCAGCCCAGAGCGGGCGCATGGCATCCGCGAGCTCCTTCGCGCTCTTGAAGTCGCCCTGGCCCTCCTTCGCGTCCGGGCAGTGACCGTCCGAGCTGTAGGCATAGGGCTGTCCAAGCAGCGCGGTGCAACCCTGCGTCGAACCGTCCACCCAGAGCTTGATGGCGCCTGCGCCCAGCCACTTGGGCAGCGCGCAGTCGTTGGTCGGGCTCGGCGTGCACGAGGGCCCGCTCGGCTTGAGCGCCGGAGCGGTGACGGTCCCGTCCTTGTTCACGACGGGCCCGGCCGCGAGGTTTGTCACCACGCCCGTGACGCGCAGCGGGAAGGTCGGGTTCATGGCGAGGAGCTTGACCAGCTCGAGCTGTGACCGGTCGGACAGCCCGCCGTCCGCGATGGTCGTGAGCCCGGCTTCACGCAGGGCCTGGATGGCCTTGTGGAGGTCCTGGAGGCTCCCGTTCGGGATGGCCTTCTGCATCAACATCCCCTGCTGCGTGGCCTCCAGGAAGGGCGCGAAGCCAGCGGACTCCTCGATCAAGCCGGTGTACTGGCCCTTCGAATCGGTGACCCACCGTCCTCCGTTCTGCGCCACGGAATCCGGAGGGAGGCAGGGCGTCTGTCCCTTGCAGACGACCTCGAAGGCCTTCTCGTTCACGTAGGCGAGGTGGCCCGACTGGTCGAGGATGAGGACCGGCCGGTCCTTGCGCACACACGCATCGAGGTAGAGCTTCGGCTGCTGCATGAACTCGACGGTCGACTTCACGCCACACTTGCCGGCGATGAACTGCTGCCGCGACGGGTCCAGGTTCATCCCGAGGACGAACGTGCTGGCCGTCTCCGGAGTGGTGGGCGCCACGGTCATGGAGCTCAGCGCACTGAGCAGGTCCTCGTGCTTCTTGCACTCCTCGGGCGTGGACAGGTTGTAGGGAGGGGGCAGGCAGGGCGCCAGGTTGTGGGTGCCCAGAACGCTCTGGATGAGCGTCGGCAGGATGTGCAGGTGGGGATCGATGAACCCGGGCAGGAGGACCTGTCCCGCCTCCAGCTCGACGCGCTTGGAGCCCACGCCGAGCCCCGCGCTCAGGTCGCTCTCCTTCCCGACCTTCAAGATGCGGCCCTTGCCGTCCACGGTGACGGCTTCGGCAATCGTTCCCTTTTCGTCCAGGGTGATGATCTTGCCGACGAAGAGCGTGGTGTCGTCGGTCCCGGGGGGGACGGGGCGGTTCGTCGCGCACGACGTCAGCATCGCGAATGCTCCAAGCATCGCGAGGGAGCGTTTTTGCATGTGAACTCCTGTTGGGGGGAGCCCGCAGTCTACGGAAACTCACTTCATGGACAAACTTGCAAACCGAGATTTTCTTGACGCGTCAGGTTTGTGTTTGACGTGTCAGGAGGCGGAATGGGCGTGCTGGCGTGTGTCTTGGATTGAAGTCCCCCTCCCCGCAGGGCCACCGTGCGTCCACTGGACCCAGGCTCACCTCCGCCCGGGTTGAAGCGGGCTTCCCCCTGCGCTACACCGCTCCGCAGTCGCTAGGGGCGCCTCCGGAAGGGGGCTGAGATGGACGCGTGGCCGCGCCCGATCCCTTTGAACCTGAACCGGTTAGCACCGGCGGAGGGAAGCGGTGTGGGCGCTCCATGCTCCCGTCCCGTCTCCCGTCCGTTCTCACGAGGAGATGTCCGATGAGTGGAGCGTCCAAGAGCCTGAAGGTCGATGGGAAGGTGCTGGAGGGAATCAGCCGCGGCCCGCTTCCCGCCTCGCGCAAGGTCTACGTGCCCGGGTCCCTGCACCCCGACCTCCGCGTCCCCCTGCGCGAAATCACCCAGACACCCACGCGTCACCACGGCCACGCCGGCCCGGAGACCGCCAACCCTCCCGTCCACGTCTACGACTCCAGCGGCCCCTACACCGACCCCTCCGCCGACATCGATCTGCGCCGGGGCCTGCCCGCCGTCCGTGAGAACTGGATCCGCGCTCGCAACGACACGGACGAACTGTCCGGCATTACGTCGGAATACGGCCGCGCCCGCGAAGCCGACCCGCGCCTCAACGGCCTGCGCTTCAGCCACATCCGCAAGCCCCGCGTCGCCAAGGCCGGCGCCAACGTCAGCCAGATGCACTACGCCCGCAAGGGCATCATCACGCCGGAGATGGAATACGTCGCCGTGCGCGAGAACCAGAAGCTCGATGCTTCACTCGCCGCCCAGCACCCCGGTCACTCCTGGGGCGCCGCGATTCCGCGTGTGATTACGCCGGAGTTCGTGCGCGATGAGATCGCCCGGGGGCGCGCCATCATCCCCGCGAACATCAACCACCCGGAGCTGGAGCCGATGATCATCGGCCGCAACTTCCTGGTGAAGATCAACGCCAACATCGGCAACTCCGCCGTCACGTCCTCCATCGAGGAGGAGGTGGAGAAGATGGTCTGGTCCATCCGCTGGGGCGCGGACACCGTCATGGACCTGTCCACCGGCCGCGACATCCACGAGACGCGCGAGTGGATCCTCCGCAACGCGCCCGTGCCCATCGGCACCGTGCCCATCTACCAGGCGCTGGAGAAGGTGGGCGGCAAGGCCGAGGAGCTCACCTGGGCCATCTTCCGCGACACGCTCATCGAACAGGCCGAGCAGGGCGTGGACTACTTCACCATCCACGCGGGCGTGCGCCTCCAGTACGTGCCGCTCACCGCGAAGCGCCTCACCGGCATCGTCAGCCGCGGCGGCTCCATCCTCGCCAAGTGGTGCCTGGCCCACCACAAAGAGAACTTCCTCTACACGCACTTCGAGGAGATCTGCGAGATCATGAAGGCGTACGACGTCAGCTTCAGCCTGGGCGACGGCCTGCGCCCCGGCTCCATCGCGGACGCCAACGACGCCGCGCAGTTCGGCGAGCTGGAGACGCTGGGCGAGCTGACCAAGGTGGCCTGGAAGCACGACGTGCAGGTGATGATCGAAGGCCCCGGCCACGTCCCCATGCACCTCATCCAGGAGAACATGACGAAGCAGCTCGCCGTGTGCCACGAGGCGCCGTTCTACACGCTGGGGCCCCTCACCACGGACATCGCGCCCGGATACGATCACTTCACCAGCGGCATTGGCGCGGCGATGATCGGTTGGTTCGGCACGGCGATGCTCTGCTACGTGACGCCCAAGGAGCACCTGGGCCTGCCCGACCGGGACGACGTGAAGGAGGGCGTCATCACGTACAAGATCGCCGCCCACGCCGCGGACCTGGCCAAGGGCCACCCGGGCGCGCAGGCTCGCGACAACGCCCTGTCCAAGGCGCGCTTCGAGTTCCGCTGGGAGGATCAGTTCAACCTGTCCCTGGACCCCGAGCGCGCCCGCGCCTTCCACGACGAGACGCTCCCCGCCGAAGGCGCCAAGGTCGCGCACTTCTGCTCCATGTGCGGCCCGCACTTCTGCTCCATGAAGATCACCCAGGACGTGCGCGACTACGCGGACAAGGTCGGCGTCAACGACGCCCAGGCCCTGGAGCAGGGGATGAAGGAGAAGAGCGAGGAATTCAAGAAGGCGGGCCACGAGCTGTACCGCTGACGGGCGCCGGTGGACGGGGGCCTGCACGCTCGGCCCCTGCCCGCTGGATGACAGGAACCGACACGCCATGTCATGGTGCTCCCATCCGGGCGCGCCCGTCGCGCCCATTCAATTTTGGAGGGCGTTTCATGGACCCGAGTCAGCGCGAGGATCAGCAGTTCGGCACGTTCATCACCGGTTCGCCGACGGCGACGTCGGATGAGAAGACGATGGGGATGTTGGCCCATCTGGGCTCCATCGCCGGTGTCGTCGTGGGCGCGGGCTTCCTGGGCTGGGCGGTGCCGCTGTTCCTGATGCTGACCAAGGGCAAGGAGTCGTCCTTCGTCCGCGCGCACGCGGTGGAGTCGCTCAACTTCCAGATCACCACCTTCATCGCGATGGCCATCTCCGCGGTGCTGATGTGCGCGGTGATCGGCTTCGTCCTGGCGCCCCTGGTGGCGATTGTCTCGATCGTCTTCACGGTCATCGCCGGCTTGAAGGCCAACGACGGCGAGCTCTACCGCTACCCCGTGAACATCCGGCTGGTGAAGTAGCCCTCAGCCGCCAATGCCCATCATGGGCAGGAGCGTGGCGCCGTTTCCGGCCTCCGTGAAACGGTGCCCCTCCGGCTTCTCCCCGAGCGCGCGGCGCACGGCCACGGCCAGCTCCTCGTCCGTCGCGCCGCCCCGGATGAGCTGATGCAGCGGCGCCTGCGCCCGGCCGCCCAGGCAGCTGCGCAGGTCGCCGTTGGACGCCACCCGCACCCGGTTGCAGCCCCCGCAGAAGTTCTGCGTCAGCGGCGAGATGAACCCCACGCGCCCGCTGTCCGTGCGCCAGTAGCGCGCCGGTCCGGACGTGGGGGATGCGGTGTCCTCTGCTGGCTCCTCCGTGAGGACGCGGCCTGACGCCGCCAGGCGCTCCAGCAGCTCCGCCGTGGGCACCGGCGTGCCCTGGCCAAAGGGCATCAGCTCGATGAAGCGCGGGGTGATGCCGCGCGCGTGCGCGTACGACACCAGCTCCGGCACCTCCCCGTCGTTGATGCCACGCATCACCACGACGTTGAGCTTCAGCGACTGGTAGCCCGCGCCCGCCGCCGCGTCGATGCCGCGCAGCACCGCCGCGAAGTCGCCCTGCTTGGAGATGCGCCGGAACACCTCCGCGGACAGCGTGTCCAGGCTCAGGTTGAGCTGGGTGACACCCGCGTCGCGCAGCGGCCCGGCCAGTGACTCCAGGCGGCTCGCGTTGGTGGTGATGGCCAGGTGCTCCACGCCGGGCACCGCGGCGATGCGCTTCGCGATGTCGAGGATGTCCGGCCGGGCGAGCGGCTCGCCGCCCGTCAGGCGCACGCGGCGGATGCCCATGCGCGCGAAGACGGAGACGATGCGCTCGAACTCGCCTGCGTCGAGCAGGTCCTTCTTGCCGCCCCACGACGCGGGCGAGCAGTAGGTGCAGCGGAAGTTGCAGCGGTCCGTGACGCTCAGCCGCAGGTACGTCATGCGCCGCCCCTGTGCGTCACACAGCGGCGGGGCGAGCGGGTTGGGAGCGGGCAGGGGGGCGGTCATCGCGGGGCCTTCCGCCTTCATGGATAGCAACCCCCGCGCGGAAAGGCACCGCTTCCCGCGGACTGCCTCAGCCCTCGGTCCCGGACGCGGAGCGGATGGCGACGGGCGGCGCGCCAATGGGCGTGGCCGTGCTGCCCACCGGCGGAGAGTCCGGCTCGTCGTCCAGGTCGGTGAGCCGCGCCAGCTCGGCCTCGGACTCGGCGGCGTCCGCGGCGGCCTGCATCGGGTTGAGCTTCTTCTCCGCCATCTCCTTCTTGATGCGGATGAGGCCCTCCTCGCCGATGTCCAGGAACGCCTTCACGACCTCTGGGTCGAACTGCGTGTTGGCGCAGCGCTTGATCTCCTGGATGGCGTTCGCGAACGTCGTGCCCTTGCGGTACGGCCGGTCGCTCGTCATCGCGTCCAGAGTGTCCGCCACCGCGAAGATGCGCGCGCCGATGTGGATCTCGTTGCGCTGGAGGTTGCGGGGGTAGCCCGCGCCGTCGAAGCGCTCCTGGTGCGACAGGACGATGTCCGCCGGCGTGGAGAGGAAGGGGATGTTCTGGATCATCTGGAAGCCGATCTCCGGATGACGCCGCATCTCCAGCCACTCGTCGGGGGTGAGCTTGCCGGGCTTGAGCAGCACCGCGTCCGGCACGCCGATCTTCCCGATGTCGTGCAGCAGCGCCCCGCGGCCGATCTCCTCCATCTCCTTGCCGTGGATGCCCATGCGGGTGGCGATGGCGGAGGTGTAGCTGACCACGCGCTGGGAGTGGTCGCTCGTCTCGTGCTCGCGCGCGTCCAGGGCCGCCACCAGCGCCAGCAGCGTGTTCTGGTACGTGTTCGCGATGTTGTGCAGCGCGCTGCGCAGCTCGGCGGTGCGGTCGCGCACCTTGCCCTCGAGCTTCTTCTGGTAGCGCTTGCGCGCCATCTCGATGCGGCGCTTGGCGAGCGCGCGTTCGATGGCTCGGATGAGGTCCGTGAGCTTGGGTGGCTTGAGCAGGTAGTCCACCGCGCCCCGGCGCAGACAGTCCACGGCGGACTCGGTGTCGCCGTAGCCGGTGAGCATGATGACGGACGTGTCCGGCAGCCGCTCGCGCAGGTTCTCCAGCAGCCAGAGTCCGTCGCGGCCCGGCATCTTCATGTCGCTGATGACGAGCGGCGTCTCTTCTTCACCCGCCACGTCGAGCGCCATCTCGGCGCCGTTGGCCACGACACAGTTGTAGCCCTCCTCACGGAGGAGCACGGAGATGACGTCGCGGACGGAATCGTCGTCGTCGACGATCAGGATTCTGGGCGGTGCGGGGGGGATGGCTTCCACGGCCGAAGATTCTAGAGGTTTCCAGGGATTAAAGGCGAACGAGTGCGAGAAATCATCACCCCCTCGCCTCCCTGCCATCCAGGGTGGGGTGCGAGCCCTGGTTCCGAAGTGAACGTCTCCGGTTCTCGAGGCATTCCCCGCCTTCCGGAGTAGGGCGGGCAGGCACGCCGCGTCAACCGCGCGCCATCGTTCCCCGGTCGTAACGGAAGGGGGTGAGGTCCACCGAGGGCTTCTCCCCCAGCACGGCCTGGGCGACGAGCTTCGCGGTGATGGGAGCGAGCAGGATGCCGTTGCGGAAGTGGCCGGTGGCGAGGAACAGGCCGGGCGAGGGGCCCTCTCCGATGTACGGCAGCGCGTCCTGGGTCCAGGGGCGGAAGCCGGCCCAGGTCTCCGTGATGGGCGCGCTGGCCAGGTCCGGGCACAGCTGCAGGGCCATGTCGAGGATGCGCGCCAGCCCCGCCGCGGTCACCTGCTTGTCGAAGCCGACGTGCTCCATGGTGCTGCCGGCGATGATCCGCCCATCCGCGCGTGGCACCAGGTAGCCCTTGGCGGACGTCACCACCCGCTCCAGCAGGGGCAGCCGCGTCTGTAGCTGCACCATCTGTCCACGCGCCGGGCGCACCGCCTGCGCCGACACGCCCGCACCCTGGACCAGGGACGACCACGAGCCCGCCGCGAGCACCACGGCGTCCGCGCGCAGCACCTCGCCGTCCAGGTCCACGCCCACCGCGCGGCCGTGCTCGTGCACCACGCCGCGCACGTAGCCGCTCTTGAACACCGCGCCCACGCGCGCGGCGGCCATGGTGAGCGCGCGCACGAGGAGCCGGTTGTCGACCTGGTGATCATCCGGGAAGTGCGCGGCGCCCACGGCGGCGGGGGACAGGTGGGGCTCCAGCTCGCGCGCGGCCTTGCCGTCGAGCAGCTCGGCGCGCAGCCCCATGCCGTGCTGCCAGCCCACGGTGGACTCCACATGGTGGAGGTCCGCTTCGTCGAACGCGACGCGAAGCAGGCCGCACGGCCGGTACGCGATGTCCACGCCGGAGAGCTCGCGCAGCTCCGCGGCGAAGGTTCCGTAGAGGGCGCGGCTGCGCAGGCACAGCTCGAAGAAGGGGCCCGGTCCTTCTGATTCCCACTGGGGCGCGAGGATGCCGCCCGCGGCGCTGGAGGCTTCGGCGCCGGGGATGGAGCGCTCCAGCACCGTCACGCGCGCACCCGCCTGACGGAGTTTCAGCGCGATGCCACAGCCCATCACACCACCGCCCACCACGAGGACGTCGGAGGTTGCCATGCGCCGCTTGTGCTCAAGCGAGCACGGGTTTGCAAGCGTCAAGACAGTCCATGACCCGGGGCGACTTGACGCTGAGGCCTCCGGTCGTTAACCCTAGGGCCGTGCGTTTCACGTCCATGCATCACCACCATGCGCATCATCGGCCGGCCCATGACGGGACCGTTCGCCGCGCGCATGCCTGGGTGACGCACTAGAACGCACCCACTTCCGGCAGATGCCGCAGTGATCGAAGGCCCGTCCCCCCAGGACGGGCCTTTTTTCGTTTCCGCCACCGCAGTCCCCCGAGCCCACCCATGTTGAAGATTGCCCTGCCCAACAAAGGACGTCTGTCCGAGGAAGTGCGCGAGCTGTTCAACGACGCGGGCCTGGAGGTGCGCGCCCGGGGCGAGCGGGCCCTCACCGCGTCCCTGGGCGGCGAGTTCGAAGCCATCTTCGTCCGTGCCCAGGACATCCCGGAGTTCGTCGCGGACGGCGCCGCGCAGGCGGGCGTCACCGGCTGGGACCTGGTGAACGAGGCCGGGCGCGAGCTGGAGCCGCTGATGGACCTGGAGTTCGGCCGCTGCCGGTTGGTGGTGGCCGCGCGCGACGAGAGCGGCATCAGCCGCGTGGAGGACGTGAAGGAGGGGATGCGGGTGGCGTCCTGCTTCCCCCGGCTGACGCAGGCCTTCTTCCAGCAGCGTGGGCAGAAGGTGACGGTGGTGCCGGTGAGCGGCGCGGCGGAGATCGCTCCGCACCTGGGCATCGCGGACATCGTGGTGGACCTCACGTCCACGGGGTCCACGTTGAAGATGAACGGCCTCAAGGAAGTGGCCACCGTGCTGGAGTCGAGTGCCCGGCTGGTGGCGTATCCGCGCAACGGCACGGATGCACGGCGCGCGCTGGAGGAGCTGACGCAGGCGCTGGGGTCGGTGCTGGCGGCGCGCGGGCGGCGCTACCTGATGGCCAACGTCCCGAAGACGTCCCTGGAGCAGGTGCGCGAGGTGCTGCCCGGCCTCAACGGCCCCACGGTGGTGGACGTGATGAACGGGGGCCACTTCGTCGCGGTGCACGCGGTGGTCTCGTCGCGGAACCTCTACCGCACGGTCAACGCGCTGAAGGCGCTGGGCGGGCAGGGCATCCTCGTCACGCGCATCGAGAGGTTGATGGCATGAGCGCCTCCACCTTCGAGTCCGGTCTTCGCGTCATGTGCATGGGGAGGGCGACGCCATGAGCGCCTCGGTTCTCAAGTATCTGGGTTCCCTGTCCGCCCTGGAGCCCGACGCGCGGCGGAAGCTGTTGGCGCGCACGGGAGAGTCGGATGCCCAGGTGGCTTCCCGCGTCCAGTCACTGATTGCCCGCGTTCGCGCGGAAGGCGACCGGGCCCTCTTCGACTTCGCGCGTGAGTTCGACCGCGTGGAGTTGGCGGCCCTGGAGGTGCCACGTGAACGATGGAACGCGGCGTTGGAGTCGATTCCCTCCGACGTGCGCGAGGCGCTGACCCGCGCGGCGCGCAACATTGCCCGAGCACATGCGGAGCAGCGGCCCCAGGCCATCGAGGTGGAGACGGAGCCCGGTGTCATCGTGGGGCGCCGGCCGGATCCGCTGAGCCGCGTCGGCGTGTACGCCCCTGGCGGCCGGGCGGTGTACCCCAGCAGCGTGCTGATGGGCGTGGTCCCCGCGAAGGTCGCGGGCGTGGGCGAAGTCATCGTCTGCTCTCCGCCAGGGCCGGATGGATTGCCCAGCGCGGGCGTGCTCGCGGCGGCGGCGCTCGCGGGCGCGGACCGTGTCTTCGCATTGGGAGGCGCGGGCGCGGTGGCCGCGCTGGCCTACGGAACCCAGAGCGTTCCCCGCGTGGATCGCATCGTTGGACCGGGCAACGCGTACGTGGCGGCCGCGAAGCTCCAGGTGGTGGACGCCGTCGCCATCGACGCGCCCGCGGGCCCGAGCGAAATCCTGGTGGTCGCCGACGCGAGCGCCCGTCCGGACGCCGTGGCGCGTGAGCTGCTGGCCCAGGCGGAGCACGACCCCGAGGCCTGCTGTGTGGCGCTGGTGGTGGGCGCTCCGCTGGCGCAGGCGGTGCGGGACGCGGTGGAGCAGCAGGCCCGCGTCGCCCGGCGCGGTGACATCGTCCTGTCATCGCTGGGAAGCAGGGGCGCGGTGCTGCGCATCGACTCGCTGGAGGAGGCGTGGCCCTTTGTCGCGGAGTTCGCACCGGAGCACCTGCTGCTCGCGACGGCGACGCCCTCGGAGGACCTGGCTCGGGTGCGCAACGCGGGCACGGTGTTCGTGGGACAGCGCGCGTCGGTGGCCTTCGGTGACTACCTCACCGGTGCGAACCACGTGCTGCCCACGGCGGGACTGGCCCGGGCGTACTCGGGACTGAGCGTGCTGGACTTCTACCGGTGGACCACGTGGCAACGCGTGACACCGGAAGCGGCGGCGGCGATGGCGGACGACGTGGGGACGCTGGCGGACAGCGAGGGCCTCTTCGCTCACGCGGCCGCGGCTCGGGCCTGGAGGGTGCCGTGATTCCATTTCGCGAGACGTATCGGGACATCCCCTTGTACTCCCCGGCGAAGAAGCCGTGCCGGGTGGACCTGAGTGACAACACCAACCTCTTCGGCGCACCGCCGTCCGCGGATCGCGTGCTGCGGGAGGAGGGCTTCCTGCGGCTGGCCCGCTATCCCGCCGGCTATGCGCCGGACCTGAAGCGCGCCGTGGCCACGTACGCGGGCGTCGCGGTGGAGAACGTGACGACGGGCTGCGGCTCGGACGACGTCATCGACTGCGCGCTGCGGGCCTTCCTGGAGCCCGGGGACGTGGTGGCCTTTCCGGATCCCACGTTCGTGATGGTGCCCATGTATGCCCGGTTGAGCGCGCTCAAGCCGGTGCCCGTGCCGCTGCGCGCGGACCATGACCTGGACGTGGACGGCCTGCTCGCCACGGGGGCGAAGGTCATCTACGTGTGCACGCCGAACAACCCCACCGGCACGGTGGCTTCGCGCGCGGCGCTGGAGCGGCTGGTGGACTCCGCACCGGGCGTGGTGCTCATTGATCAGGCCTATGTGGAGTTTACGCGGGGCGGGGACTTCCTCGACCTGGCGCGGACGCGGCCCAACGTGCTGGTGACGCGCACGATGTCCAAGGCGTTCGGACTCGCGGGGCTGCGGGT
>NZ_RAWN01000049.1:0-53531 GCF_003668895.1 Corallococcus sp. AB045 | reverse complement strand
GGGGTCGGGCGGGGGAGCTCACGCGCCACATTCTCGCGGGAAAGCGCTCCGGGCGTGAAGATTCCGACGGCCCGCCCGGCTGGTTGCTCCGCGTGAAGGCAGACATCCTGGCGGGACGGGCCAGGGACGCCCGACGTCATTAGGCTGTTGTGCCTTTTGAATGTGTCACACCCACACGGTCTTCTGCTGGCAGCGATGAGGCGGGGTGCAGGCGTTCAGTGTCCGGGCGACGGATGGCCGGGAATGACGCGACGCACCAGTCAGTAGAGGGAATCAGCACCCACGAGGGGGGCTAGAGAGAATCCAATGCCTTGTCCACAGCCGCGTCCCACCAAGTTCCACCTCCCGCTGCGGGCCGATACGTTCTCCATCGAGGAGCACCGCAACGTCCACTGCCGCTTCTACGGCGGCTGCATCGACGTGGCGGTCCGTCAGGACTGGGAGAGCTTCACCTGCGCCAAGTGCCCGCTGTTCCAGCAGGACAAGGCGCCGGGTGCCAGCTCGTTTGCCTTCACGCAGCCCGCGAACTTCGGGCAGCCGTAGGGTGTCTTTGTTTCAATCCCTGTAATTGAGCCTGCCGGGCGTCCTGGACGCCCGGCCCCTGCGTTCCGGGAGGACAGGGCCCACCTTGTCAGGCGGCGAGGGGGCAGCGGATGCAGGAGCGTCGGGTCACATCCTGGTTGGAGTTGCAGGACCTGGTGTTCGCGGGCTCATGGAACGAGCCGCTGGGCCGGTTCCGCACGAGCTTCGTGTTCCGGGGCGTGCCGGACGCGACGTTGGATTTGACGGCGACGCTCAACCGCCAGGGGGCGTTCGTGCGGTTGGAGCGGGACCTGCTGCGGGCCTTCCGCAAGTACGCGCGAGGAGTGCCGGGCACGGAGCGGCTGACGTCCATCTGGGACTGGCTGGCGCTGGCGCAGCATCACGGGATGCCGACGCGGCTGTTGGATTGGACGTTCAGTCCCTACGTGGCGCTGCACTTCATGACGGAGCGCATGGACCTGCTGGAGCAGGACGGCGCGGTCTGGTGCGTGGACTATCACCAGACGAACCAGCAGTTGCCCCGGCCGCTGCGTGAGCAGTTGCGGTTGGAGGGGGCGGACGTGTTCACGGCGGAGATGCTGGCGACGGTGGCGGGGGACCTGGCGACGTTCGACGGGCTGGGGGAGCATCCGTTCGTGTTGTTCTTCGAGCCGCCGTCGCTGGATGCGCGCATCGTGAATCAGTTCGCGCTGTTCTCGGTGATGAACGGGCCGGGGCTGAGCCTGAACGAGTTCCTGGGGCACCAGCACCAGGGCGTGCGCAGGCTGGTGGTGCCGGCGCAGCTCAAGTGGGAGATCCGGGACAAGCTCGACCAGGCCAACATCACCGAGCGGGTCCTCTTCCCCGGCCTGGACGGCCTCAGCCGCTGGCTGCGCCGCTACTACGCTCCGCGTCCCCGGTAGGAGCAGGAACCCGTGGCTCCGGTGCGGGCGGTGGGGCCGGAGCATCTTGCGCGGGAGTCGCCGGAGGAGGCGCCGCATCCGGAGCCGATGACGGCCGGGCTTCCCCTGGCCCCAGCGGATCCTTCGCGACGACCTGGCCTTGAGGGGTGACCGCATACACATCCCAACCATCCAGGAGGCGGAATCGCGCCCCACGACATCGGACGAAGTCGTGGATCACCCTCACGTAGTAGAGACCCTCCGTCGGTCCCGTGAAGACCACAGCCACCAGTCCCTGCTCCGGGCTCGAACAACCCTCGAACAGGTGCGGATAGGGGTTGGTGCGGATCAACTCGCGGATGGCGCCTGCGGCCGCGAGAACGGCTCCTCCCTCCAGGGGCTGGCCCACGAGTTTCGCGGACTGCTCGTCAGGCCATTCAACAGTCCCCTTCCAGGCAGGAGCCTGGGCGGCACATCCCGTCGCAATCACCGCGAAGCCGAACAGCGCACAGACCTTCTTCATCCCAGTTCCTATTCGGCCAGGAGTTGGACTGCTCCGTCCCGGCACAGCGGCGCGGAGCTGTAACGGGTTCGCGTCGGGACGCATGTTCCCAGAAGCCGCCAGCGGCGCTCCTGCTGGCTCCATTGCTCGATCTCACCGGTGGGAAAATAGCGGAGGAAGACGCGCGAACCATCCGCCCGCTCCGCGACGAGGGCCGAGGCCATCAGGAGGGCCTGGCCCTTGAACATCGCGGGAGCAGGGTTGCCCGGGATCATCCGGAACTCCGCCAACGCGGGCTTGCCTGCGAATGCATCCGTGGGCCACACCGTGAGGTCGAGGGTGGAGGGAGGCGTCCCGCACGGATGATTGTGGATGTAGCCCACGATCCAAATCTGCTCGGCGGAATGCTCGCTGTCCGTCACGTCGGATGACGGCAGGCATCCGTTATAGGACCCACGAAGCGGCTTCGTGACCCGCCAGGACAACGCATCCTCCGTCCCGGCGACGTAAACCGTCGAGCAGTACTCCATGGAGAGTCCGACAATGGGCCGTTGACTGCCGACGTCACACGTCTTCGCACCAGGCAGTTTGAGCAACGCGTCAGCCACGTCCCTGAGCAGGTCGATGGGGATGGTGACATCACCCGTCGGCATTTCGAACGAGGCGACTTCCGGCCAGGGCCCTCGCACAGGTTCGCCCCGTCCAGGTTCGACGTAGCGCTCATTGGAGGCGGGCGCGCTCGCGCAAGCCGTCATGAGCACGAACAATGGCCAGATGCGTTTCATCAAGGGACCCGATCCGCTGTAGCGGCTCAGGCACTCGGCCGCACACGGACCACCCTAGCCGCATGCCCCTTCAAGACCAATGCCCGGCCCATCACGCTTTCACGCGTGCACGGGCTCCCCACCCATGGGCCCGGACCTGTCCCGGTCGCGCCGCGCCGCGCGCTCCGCGTCTTCCCTTGCCCACCGCGCGTCATCCTCACGCGCGTTCTTGTGCGCGAGCGCCCCCCCCACGATGACCCCACCTATCACCAGCATCATCACCAGGATTCCCACCACCATCGCGCCGACGATGAGCATCTGAACCACCTCCACCTCCAACGGTACGTCGCGCCTGCCCCTCCCGCAGGCCTGAGCCGACACGCCCTGCGGGACCTTGTCTCCCTGTCCGTCCCCACCCGTGTCTGCGACCCCGGGGCCCCCCGCCTGGCAATGGACAGACATGGGACACACCTTTGCCAGAGATTCGCAGGGACACCCCACATGGAGGTGCGCCAATGCCAGACACCACCGGCATCGAACGCCCCAGCCCCCCATCCCCTACCTGGAAGCCCAAGCCCTCGCTGCCCCCGGAAGCTCCCCGCCCGGACGCCGCTCCGCCCACGTCCGGCGGTGAATGCCCGCCGTACGATGACTTCGACGACCCCATCGCGTCCTGGTAGGGAACCAGGGCATGAGCGTGCCCCGCCCCAACCCCCTGCTGTCGGACCGCGACGTGGACTTCCAGCTCTACGAAGCGCTGGACACCACCGCCCTCTGCGCGCTGCCCGCCTTCCAGGAGCACTCGCGCGACACCTTCGCGCTCCTCCTGGACAGCACCCGCCGCTTCGCCCGTGAGGTGCTCGCCCCCACCTACCGGCCCATGGACGCCGCCCCGCCCGTCTTCGAACACGGCCGCGTGCGCGTCCATCCGGCCATGCGCTCGCTCTACGCCGGCATGGTCGACCTGGGCCTGCTCACCGCCACCCGCCCTCCCGACGTCGGCGGCCAGCAGCTCCCGCTCACCGTGCACGCCGTGGCCAGCGCCTACCTCATGGCCGCCAACCTCAGCGCCTATGGCTACCTGGGCCTCACGATTGGCGCCGCGCACCTGCTGGAGGTCTTCGGCACGCCCTTCCTGCGCGACACCTTCATGGCCCGGCTGTACCGAGGCGAGTGGACCGGCACCATGGCCCTCACCGAGCCCCAGGCCGGCAGCAGCCTCGCGGACGTGAAGACGCGCGCCACGCCCGCGCCGGACGGCTCCTACCGCCTCCAGGGCTCCAAGATCTTCATCAGCGGCGGCGACCAGGACTTCACCGACAACGTCGTGCACCTCACCCTCGCCCGCATCGAGGGCGCGGAGGGCGGCACGCGCGGCGTGTCCCTCTTCGCCGTGCCCGCGAAGAGGCCCCAGGGGGACACCTTCGTCCCCAACGACGTCCAGGTGGCCGGCGTCATCCACAAGATTGGCTGGCGCGGCCTGCCCAGCCTCGTCCTCAACTTCGGCGAGGCCAATGACTGTCACGGCTGGCTGGTGGGCCAGCCCGGACGCGGGCTCGCGTGCATGTTCCAGATGATGAACGAGGCGCGCATCATGGTGGGCCTCAACGGCGTGTCCACCGCCGCCGTCGCCTACCAGGAGTCGCTCGCCTACGCGCGAGAGCGCCCCCAGGGCCGCCCCGCCGGCATCCGCGACACCACGCGCGCCCAGTCCCCCATCATCGAACACGCGGACGTGCGGCGCATGTTGCTGCGCCAGAAGGCCATCGTGGAGGGCGGCCTCGCGCTGCTGCTCACCACCTCCACGCAGGCGGACCTCGCGCACCACGCCCCGGACGAAGCCACGCGCAAGCGCGCGCAGCTGCTGCTGGACCTGCTCACGCCCATCGCCAAGACATTCCCCGCGGAGAAGGGCTTCGAAGCCAACGCGCTCGCGCTCCAGATTCACGGCGGCTACGGCTACTCCAGCGAGTACCTGCCGGAAGCGTGGCTGCGCGACCAGAAGCTCAACAGCATCCACGAGGGCACCACCGGCATCCAGGGCCTGGACCTGCTCGGGCGCAAGGCGGTGGCGGAGGGCGGCGCCGCGCTCCAGGCGCTCGACGAGGAGGTGCGGGCCACCACCGCCCGAGCCCGTGCGGCAGGCGTGGAGTCCGCATGGAGCGATGCATTGGAGGACGCGCTCCAGCAGGCCGCGGCCCTCACGCTGGAGCTGGGCGCGCGCGGCATGGCGGGGGAAGTGGACGTGATGCTCCGCCACAGCACGGACTTCCTGGAGCTCTTCAGCGTGGTGGCCGTGGCGTGGCGCTGGCTCGCGCAAGGAGCCGCCGCGAAGGAGGGACTCTCGCGCGCACCCTCACCCGAGGACACCGCCTTCTACGAGGGCAAGCTCGCCGCCGCGCAGTACTGGTTCGCGGTGGAGGTGCCGCGCGTGCCGCTGCTCGCCCACCTGTGCCGCACGGGCGAGGACTCCTACGCGCGCATGCGCCCGGACTGGTTCTGACATGTCCGTCTCCTTCCACCTGTGCCAGCCCGGCGCGGGCGCCTCATGCGGCGCCTGCTGCGGCCTCTACAACTTCCGCGACCACTCACGCGCGGCGCTGACCCGGCGGCTCACCACGCAGACGGAGCGGCTCTCCCGCACGCCCCACACCCCCGAGGCCTACGCCGAGGCCGCGCACGAGCTCACCGCGAACCGGGACGCCCCTGCCCTCTTCCCCATCGTGCGGGTGTGTCCCCTGCTGGGCTTCCTGGACGCGGAGCACCAGCGCGTGGGCTGCCTGGGCCACCCGCTGGTGACGGGCGGCACGGACCTGCGTGACTGCGGCGTCTACCGCGCCACCATCTGCGAGACGTTCACCTGTCCGTCCTTCGGCTGGCTCACCGACGCGCAGGCCCGGCTGGTCCAGGCCGCGTGCGCGGACTGGTACCTGTACGGGCTCGTCATCACCGACGTGGAGTTCGTGCGCGGCTGCCTGAAGCTTCTCGAGTGGGAGCTGGGAGGCCCCGCGTCCCCGGACCGCCTGCGCGAGCGCCCCGAATCACTCGCCGCCGTGCGCCGCCTCTTCGCCCTCAAGGAGACGGCGCCCGGCCGCGACGGGCAGGCCACCGTGTTCGGCCGCTTCATCCATGACACGGAAGGTGAGCCCACCCCGCGCTCGCTCGACTACGCGGCGATGGGCACACGCGCGGCCCCCGAGGACGACGTGGTGCTGTGCCTGGGCTACACGCCCTCGGATGCAACGGAGCTGCTCGCCGCCAGGACGCTGGTGCGAGAGCACGTGCGCGCCGTGGCCACCACGTTCCCCGCGTAGCCTCCGCCATCCAGAAACCAACACCCCGCGGCACGCCGGACGCTTGCAACGACAGGGGGTCGTCCGCAGGTTCGCCTGCGGGAGGGTTGGCGGATGGGTGGACGTTGGATGTGGTTGGGGATGGTGGGGCTGTGCTCGCTCGCTTCCGGCTGTCAGGAGCATGACACCGAGGACACGACGGTGCCGGCGGCACCGTCGACGATGCAGGCTCGTGACTCCGCGAGCGGCGGCCTGATGGTCCCGGCCACGCCCGCGCTGGCGCGGAACACGGTGGACGGCAACCGCGCCCCAAGCGGGGACGCGCTGCCCACGGCGAACGCGCAGGTGCCTCCGGACACGGCGCCGCCACCCGGTGCCCGGCCGCTGTCAGGCCCCCGCGTGAACGAGCCCGCGCAACGCACCACGGCACAGGCCCCGGCCCGTCAGAACACCCAGGCGAACCCGAATACCGCCCGGCCCCAGCAGGCCGCCCAGGCGAACCCGAACGCCCCACCGCGGCCCCAGGCCAACCCGGACGGCACGCCCGCGACGCAGGCCCCCGCCGAGGGCCGGGTGATGATTGGCGCCCAGGCCGTGCAGGCCAGCGACGACGAGTCCTGGTACGAGGGCGCGGCCAAGGCGGCGCAGGCGGCGGTGACGGACACCTCCGCCAACCGGCCGCTGGAGCAGGTCGTCATCGCGTCCAGCACGGTGAGCGGCCGGGTGACGCGCGTGGGCAGGAACACCCTGCACGTGCGCGACGGCGAGGGCACCGTCTACGAGCTCCAGCTCGACCAGCGCAGCCGCGGCCTGCGCCAGGGCCAGCGCGTGCCCCTCAAGGAACTCCAGGAGGGCACCCCGGTGCGCGCGCGGTTCGTGCTCATGGGCGGCCGCACCGTCGCGCGCGACGTGCAGGTGCGGCGCTAGTCCACGCTTCCTCCAACACCTGAAACGACGACACCCGGGAAGCCATGCGGCTCCCCGGGTGCCTGTCTTCGTCCCGGGCTCCCTTCACGCGAAGGGAGCCGGGATGGATGCGGATGCGACTACCAGATGGCCTTGAGCGTCACGCCCGAGTAGGCGGTGTAGCCACGGATCTTCACGTAGTACTTGCCACCGGTCGTCTTGGTGACGCTGCACGACTCGTTGTTGCCGGACAGGTACGGACGGCAGTCGTACGTGGTGGTCGTCGGCGAGGAGCCGAAGCGCACGAACATGTCCGCGTCGCCCGTGCCACCCGCGATGGAGAACGTGACCTTCGTGCTCGCCGGCACGTCCACGGTGATCCACTCGCTGGTGAAGGAGCCGGAGGCGCCGGAGATGCCCGTCACCGGGACGTTGTTCTGCAGCACGTTGCCGCCACCGCCGCTCGGGGGCGTGAAGCTGCCCTTCAGCGACACGTTCGCGTACGTGGAGTAGGCGTTCAGCATCACGTAGTACGTGCCCGCCTGGATGTTGGTGATGGTGCACGTCTCCGCGTTGCCGCTGGCGTACGGACGGCAGTCGTAGGTGGACGAGTCCGGCACCGCGCCGAACTTCACGTACAGGTCCGCGTCACCCGTGCCACCGGAGATGGTGAACGTCAGGGCCGTGGCGCCCGCGGGGACCACCAGCGAGTAGTACTTGTTGTTGCCCGTGCTGTCGCCCACCGTCACCGCGGTGCCGTTGGTCAGCGGGGTGGAGGTCGGGGGCGGCACCGTCACGCCCACGCCCACCGCTTCCCAGGCGGCCGTCACGGCAGCCTGCTCGGCCGCGGTGTAGCCCAGCGCCGCGGCGGCCTGGACCGTCCAGTTCTTGGCCTGCACGAACGTGGTGCTCGCCGTGAAGAGGTTGGTGTTGGCGTAGTACCAGATGCGGGCGGCCTTCTCGACGCCGATGGCCGGCACGTTGATGGTGCTGCGGCCGCGCGGGTGCGTGCCACCCTTGGAGAGCAGCGCGAACGCCAGGTTCGGCACGCCGGAGCTGTAGTGCACGTCCGTGCCGGACGTCACGTTGGGCGCCCAGTCCTTGGACACGCCGTCCTTCGCCGGGTCGTCCATGTAGCGCAAGGCGTCGTTCGCCGTGCCCGGCGTCCAGACGTCCTCGCCCACCATCCAGATGGCCGCCGCCGTGCTCCAGTTGTTCACGCGGCTCTCGCAGACGGCGCCGAACGTGTCGGACATCGCCTCGTTGAGGCCGCCGGACTGGCCGGAGTACGTGAGGTTGGACTCGTACTCCGTCACGGCGTGGGTCAGCTCGTGGACGGTGACGTCCGCGTCCTTGCCCAGCTCGATGGAGTTCACGCCGTCGCCATCGCCGTACACCATCTGGGTGCCGTCCCAGTAGGCGTTCACGTAGTTGGTGCTGTAGTGCACCGTGCTGATGAGCGCCGTGCCCGCGTTGTCCAGCGAGTCGCGGTTGAAGAGCACCTTGTAGCAGTCGTAGGTGTAGCCCAGCATGTCGTAGTTCATGTCGACATGCGAGTCACCGATGGCCGCCTGGCCCTCGCTGCGCTTGAGCGTGCCCGGGGTGCTGGTGCCGTTGTTCGCGCTGTACACCCGGCGGTTCATGGCCGAGTGGATCTCCGGCGCGCGCAGCACGATGGAGCCGTCCTGGGCGCTCACGTACACGCGGTCGCGCAGCGGCATCAGGTCGTTCTCACCCGTCACCGTCACTTCGTACGCCAGGCGCAGCGCGCCTTCCTCGGTGCGCACGTACACCAGGCGGGGAGCACCCTGGGCCTCCAGGCCCGTGCCCACCGTCGCGCTCAGCGCCGCATCACGCGCGGACACGGCCGCGATGCGCGGCAGCGCGGACACGGTCAGGCCGTCACGCGCGGAGCCGTTCGCCCCGTACACCGAGCCGTCCGGACGAACGTGCACCACCAGCTCGCCGCCGACGACCTCCAGGCCGTTCTTCGTCTGCGTGAAGCGCAGGTGCTGGTTGCCCATCTCGTCGGTGCGCGACTTGCGCAGCACCATGTCATCCGCGTTCAGCCGGAACGCCGGCGCCACACGCGCCACCGCCTGGCGGCTCGCGTCCAGCGTGTTCAGCGTCCGCTCCACCCGACCCAGCTCGCCCTGGATGCTGTCCGGGATGCCGTCCGCGTGCACGCCCACCACCTGGGCACCACCGAGCGCGTTCAGCGTGCTCTGGATGTCCTCGCCCGACCTCTCCTGCTCAGGCGCCTGCACCTCTTCCCCCGAGGAGCCCTGCGTACCGCACGCCGTCAGAGCCACGCCCAACCAGGCCGCGCCAATCGTCTTCAACAGTCGATGAGCCAACGCGATACCTCCATGAAGAAACAGCGGGATGATACGTGACACACTTGAAATCATCAGAGCAACTACTTTTTGGGGAAAGTACGTTTAGCCACTTTCACCAGCCCATCCGACCAAGCCTAGAGAACCTGAATTGCCGTTCTGGAAAATTTCAACAACCTTGCGGCTCTTCACCGGCTCTCCGGAGGGAACGGACCTGCCCCCAGGATGTCTCAAAAAATGTTTCATGAGACGGGCGGAAGGATGCCTCAGGGGGCTGACATGACGCGGAGCGCCGGGCGCAGGTGGACGGAAGGGCTGTGCGTGGGGGTGCTGCTGACGCTCACTGCGTGCGCGTCCCGGGCGCCGGTGGTGACGCAGGTGCCAGCGCCGCCCACGTTGTCGGTGGCGCAGGTGGCGCGGCTGCTGCCCGCGAAGGTGAAGGGGGCGGAGCGCGAGGGCTGGGCGGGCGACGTGCTGGCGGCGCTGGACGCGGAGGCGATTCCCGCCGCGGCGCCGGAGGTGTGTCAGGTGCTGGCCATCATCGAACAGGAGTCCGGCTTCCAGGCGGACCCCGCGGTGCCGGGGCTGCCCAAGATGGTGCGTCAGAAGCTGGACAGCACGGCGGGACGGCTGGGCCCCGTGGGGCGGCGGCTCTTGGGGGACGTGCTCGCGGCGAAGCCGAAGGGGGCGAAGCGCACCTTCGGGGCGCGGCTGGACACCCTGCGCACCGAACGGGACCTGGACCGGCTCTTCCGGGACATGCTGGCGTACTACGAAGCGGAGTACCCGGCGGCGTACGCGGCCGCGGACCTGGCCAGCTCGCTGTTCGGCCCGTCCTCGTTCGCGGGGCAGAACCCCGTCACCACCGCGGGCTCCATGCAGGTCAGCGTGCGCTACGCGGTGCAGAAGGCGGGCCCGGACGAGGATCCGGTGGCGGTGCGCGAGTCGCTCTACACACGCGCGGGTGGCGTGCGCTACGGCACCGCCCGGCTCTTGGGCTTCGAGGCCGCGTACGACGCACCGCTCTACCGCTTCGCGGACTACAACAGCGGCGTCTACAGCTCGCGCAACGCCGCGCTCCAGGCCCAGGTCAGCCGGCTCACCGGCGTCGCCCTGGCGACCGACGGCGACCTCCAGCTGTATGACAAGGAGGGCGAGCCGCGCGGTGAGGACAGCCAGAGCCTCAAGGCGCTGCTCCTCTTCCGTCAGCGCTACGCGCCGGACCTGAGCGAGCGCCGGGTGCGCCGGGACGTGGAGGAGGAGAAGACGGCGGACTTCGAGAAGACGGACACGTACCTGGCGGTGAAGCGCGTGTACGCGAACCGGACGGGACAGGCGCCCGCCTACGCCCAGCTGCCCCAGGTGACGCTCAAGAGCGTGAAGCTGAGCGGGGAGCGCTCCACCGCGTGGTTCGCGAAGTCGGTGGACGCCCGCTACCAGCAGTGCATGGCCCGCCACCGCCAGCCTGCGCGGTAGCGGGCCGCCACAGCGGGACTACGGCGTGGTGATGACGGCGCTGAACGTTTCCGCGGTGATGATGGGCAGCAGCTCCCCGGTGACGAACGGAGAGCGCGAGGGCTCATAGTTCGGCGAGCCCTCCGCCCTCACCCGCACGTAGTAGGTCGACGCGGGCAGCAGCAGGCCCGGCGGCAGGCGGACATGCCTCCGGTCACCGGGCACGTAGAAGCGCAGCGTCGGGTTGGCGGCGTAGGTGCCGATCAACTGGATGACGGACACCACGTAGTTCCGGGCCGTGCCCAGGACGGGAGGCCGCCAGGAGATGAGGGGCTGGTTGGTGCCCACTACGCGCGACACATAGGCGTCCACGCCGTCGATGCGCAGATCCCGCGGCGGCGAGACGGGCGGCTGGATGGGACCGGCGATGAGATGGTCCATCCGGTCGGTGACGAAGATGCTGCCGCTGGGGTAGTGGGTCCGGTTCCCGATGACGACGGGCGTCGGGGACCGGAACGAATAGCCGGCGGAGCCCACCACGCCCCAACTGGACGGATAGGGATTGCCGTAGGCCAGCCGGCTCGCGATGACGCCATCCTCACCGCGCGGCAGCCACATGTTGAACAGCTCCCCCTGATAGCCCACCCAGCCGTCCTGGTAGCCGAACGGCGCGGGCACCAGCGACAACGAGGGATAGTTGAGCGTGCCGCTGGGGTTCGCGTCCGAGCGCCAGCGGGTGAACTCGTTCAGGCGCCACTCCAGGGAGAAGGGCGTCTGCCTCACGGGCTGCAACGTGGCCGCCAGCGGCAGTGGAGTGGTGCCGTCCGGCGTGAACGAGAACGACGGCAGGTGCGCGCTGCTCACCAGCGACTGGTACGCCAGGGTCCCGCCGCTCGGCAGCGTCCCGGCCTGCACGGAGTTGAACTGGTTCACGTAGATGCGGTCGCCCTTCGACGCATCCAGGACGGGCGCCCCATAGCCGGTGCTGAAGAACGCGGAGGAGTACGGGTCGACGATGGACGTGTCGCCGGCCTGGGCCCACACGTTCAACGAGCTGTACAGGTCCACGTCCGCGCTGATGAGCTGCACGGAACTGCCCGGCTCGGAGATGGACGAATAGTCCTGCCAGGGATCCAGGTTGAAGAGCTCCGCGGACACGGGGGAGTCGGTCTGCGGCAGATAGACCGCGTCCGGCCGGCCGATGCGGTTGACGCCCAGGTCGAAGTGGCGCTCGCGCGTGAGGAAGTAGCTCTGGCTCGAGCGCAGGAAGTACTCACCCTCCGGAACGTTGTCGAAGCGCATGCCCCCCGCCACCGGCGTGCCGGTGTACCGGTCGAAGGAGATGCCATTGGGGACGAGGATCTCCAGGTCGCGCCCGGACAGGTTCTGGGGCACCACCGTCACCCCGGCGCTGGAGTGGAAGCGGGTGTCCGCCGTCACCAGCACGGACGTGCCCGCGTCCACTGGCCCGGAGCCCGCGTCGGGCTCACCACAGCCCGGCAGCATGTCCTCGTTGACGATGACCGCGGTCCCCTCGCGGGGGTCCATGGCGATTCCGGGAGGGTTCACATCCTCGGAGGAAGGCGCAGCTTCCCCGCAGCCCAGCCAGGCCGCGCAGGTGGGGACGAGCAACAAAGACAGACGTCGCAAGGACATGGATGCCCCTTCGTGACAGGAATTTTGCAGTGGTTGTCCGGTCCCGGCCCCGACCAGACACTGCGACCTATACGCGAAGGGTCTGACTTGCTGGATATTTACTTTTTAGGGGGTAATTCCGGTGGGCGCACTTCAAGACTTGCGCCCACCTCCGTCTGACATTTATCGGCCCGGCGCCGCCGGCGGGGCGAAGCGCTTGTCGGAGATCTTCATCTCCGTGACGGGCCCGTACTTGCGGGCCACGTCGCGCAGGGCCTCCGCCTTGCCAATGAGGACGAACGTCAGGTCCTCCTGGGCGGGCAGGACGCGCTGGAGCACGGTGTGGACACTGCCACGGGTGGAGGCGGACACGGCGTCCGCGAACCCGTTCACGTCCTGTGCGCTCATGCCGTAGAAGGCCAGCTCCGACAGCTTCATGGCCAGCTGCTCCCCGGTCTCCAGCGTCGGCGGGAACTGCCCCAGCACGTAGGCCTTGGCGGAGGCGAGCATGGCGTCATCCATGCCGTCCTGGCGGTAGCGCGCGAGCACATCCAGCGCCAGGTCGATGGCACGGCCCGTGGAAGCCGTCTGGGTATAGGACGTGAGGATGACGGTGCCGGGCTGGAAGGCCGTGGCCAGCGCGGAGCGCGCACCGTAGGTGAGGCCGGTCTTCACGCGCAGCTCGGTGTTGAGCAGTGAGGTGAAGCGGCCGCCCAGCACGGTGTTGCCCAGCTCCGCCACGACGCGGTCCGGGTCGGTGCGGCGGATGCCCGTGTTGCCGATGGCGAAGTAGGTCTGGGTGGCGTCGGGCTTGTCCACCAGCAGCACGTGGCGGCCCTTCGTGGGCGCGGTGGGAGGCACCGCGGCGAACGACTGTGCCGCCGGGGCCCATCCGCCCAGCGCGGCCTCCAGCTTCGCGGCCAGCTGCTTCGCGTCGAAGTCGCCCACGACGGAGAGGATGAGCCGGTCCCCGCCCAGGTTCGCCTTCGCCCAGCCGAGCACGTCGCTCCGGCTGATGCCCGGCAGCGACGCCTCACTGCCCACCGCGGATCCGCCGTACGGGTGCGAGGGGAAGTGGAAGGCGTTGAAGTACACGCCGATGAGCATGCGCGGGTCGCCATCCTTGGCGGAGGCGATCTCCGACACGCGCAGCGCGCGGGCCTTCTCCAGCTCCTGCGCGTCGAAGCGCGGGCGCACGAGCATGTCCGACAGCAGCTCCACCATCAGCGCGGTGTCGCGGGACTGGAAGCTGCCGTTGAGGACGAGCGCCTCGCGCCCGGGAGTGATCTCCAGCTCGCCGCCCACGCCGTCCACGGCGTCGGCGAACTGCTGGGCGTTGCGGGAGCCCGCGCCCTTCTGGAGCAGCTCGGCGGTGAGCGCGGCCAGGCCCTCCTTGCCCGCGGGGTCGGTGACGGCGCCGCCCTTGAGCCACGCGCTGAAGGACACCAGCGGCAGCTCGTGCTTCTCCACGAGGAGCAACCGCACGCCGTTCTTCAGCGTGACGGAGGTCGTCTCCGGCAGCGTCACGCCCTTCGTGGACAGCGGGACTTGGGGCGCGGGCGTGGCCGGTGCTTCCGGCGCCGGGGAAGGCGGCGTGGGCGCGGCGGTGGGAGCGGGCGTCGGCGTGGTCGCGCACGCGGAGGTGAACAGCAACGCGGCGAGGGCGGAGCGCATCATGTGGGGACCCGGGAAACGAAGGCGGAAGGGAGCACTCATCGCGCGGCCTCCTTGCTGGCCGGGGCAGCGGGAGCCGTGGTGGGGACGAGCCAGCCCACGGTGCGGTGGTCGGGGTTGAGGATGCGGGCGGCCAGCGCCTTCACGCCGTCACGGGTGACCTGCTCGTAGCGCGCGGGCGCGTCGAGCAGGGCCTTCCAGTCTCCCCGGAAGGTGGCGGCGTTGCCCAATTCGCGGGCGCGGCCGCTGTTGGTCTCCAGCTTGCGCCAGAAGGTGGACAGGGCCACGTTGCGCGCCTTGCGCAGCTCCGCGTCGGTGACGCCGTCCTTCACCACGCGGGCCAGCTCCGCGGTGAGCAGCGCCTCGGTCTTCGCCAGGTCACCGCCCGGCGTCAGGTCCACGGAGAACCAGACGAGCGACGGGTCGAAGCCCCCGGCGGTGGAGCTCCGGACTCGGATGGCCACGCGCGCCTCGTCCACCAGCTTGCGGTGCAGGCGCGACGAGTCCCCGTGCGTGAGGATGAGGCCCAGCAGCTCCAGCGTCTCCATGTCCGGGTCGTTGGCGGCGAGGCCGTGGTAGGCGACCTGGAGCAGCGGGGACTGCGCCAGCTTCTTCACGACGATGCGCCGCTCGCCCTGCTGTTCGGGTTCCTTCGTGCGCACGGGCTCAGGCGCGGGCTGCGAAGGGATGGTGCCCAGCGTGGCCTCCACCTGCTCGAAGACGCGGGCCGGATCCAGGTCACCCGCGAGGACGAGCGTGGCGTTGTTGGGGGCGTAGTACGTCTTGAAGTAGGCCTGGAGGTCCTCCATGCGCCAGGACTCGATGTCGGACGGCCAGCCGATGACGGGGATCTGGTACGGGTGCGCGACGAAGGCGGTGGCCTGCAGCTGCTCCTGGAGCGCGCCGTTGTTGTCATTGTCCACGCCCGAGCGGCGCTCGGAGTAGACGACGCCGCGCTCGGACTCGATGACCTTGGGGTCGAAGGAGAGCGACTGGAGCCGGTCCTGTTCCAGGTCCAGGATGAGGGGCAGCGTGGAGGCCGGGAACCAGTCCAGGTAGACGGTGACGTCCTCGGAGGTGAAGGCGTTGTTGGAGCCGCCGTTGGCCTCCATGACGCGGTCGAACTCACCGGGGCCGTACTTCTTCGCGCCGTTGAACATCATGTGCTCGAAGAAGTGGGACAGGCCGGTGATGCCGGGGCGCTCGTTGCGGCTGCCCACGCGGAACCAGTTGGCGAGCGCCACGTTGGGGATGTCGTGGTCCGGCCAGACGATGACGGTGAGCCCGTTCTTCAGCGTGCGGGCCTGGATGTCCGAGCCCAGCTTCGCGGCGGGGGTGGAGGCAGCGGCGGGCTTCGCGGAAGGCTCGGAGACGGCCTGGGCCCCGGCCTGGGGCGCACCCAGGAGGGTCAGACAGGCGAACCACGACAACGGCGGACGGAACATCCTTGCTCCTGGGGAGGGACCACGGCGGCGCCCGGGAACGGGCGAAGGCGCACCCTATTCCAGATGGGCTCAATCCTCGCGGATTCCACCAAAGCGCAGCAGCCCCAGGAGCTGCGCGGGGGACAAGGCGGCGGCGCCGTCCGCCTCCGACAGCAGGCTGTCCGCCAGGTCCCGCTTCTCCGCGTGGAGGGCGAGGATGGCTTCCTCGATGGTGCCTTCGGAGACGAACCGCGACACGGTGACGGGGCGCGTCTGCCCGATGCGGTGGGCCCGGTCGGAGGCCTGGTCCTCCACCGCGGGGTTCCACCATGGATCCAGGTGGAGGACATGGTCGGCGCCGGTGAGGTTGAGGCCGGTGCCGCCCGCCTTGAGCGAGATGAGGAAGAGCGCGCCCTCCCCTCGCTGGAAGGCCTCCACGCGCGCCTGCCGCTCCGCCGCGGGCGTCCGCCCGTCCAGGTACTGAAACGAGATGCCCCGGGCCTCCAGCGCGTCGCGCACCAGCGCCAGATGGCGCACGAACTGGCTGAAGACGAGCGCGCGGCCCCCTTCCGCCAGCAGCTCGTCCACCCGCTCCAGCACGCGCTCCAGCTTGGAGGAGGACAGCCCCGTGTCCGGATCCACCAGCCGGGGATGACAGGCGGCCAATCGCAGCCGGGTGAGCGCGGCCAGCATCTCGAAGCGCTGGTCCCCGCCAGGAGTCCCCTCGCCCAGCCGGGCCAGGGCCGCGAGCCGCACGTCGTCGTACACGCGCCGCTCGGCGTCCGACAGCGTGACGGGCACCACGGTCTCCACGCGCGGGGGCAGCTCGCGTGCCACCTGGGCCTTCGTGCGGCGCAGGAGGAAGGGGCGCACCAGCCGGGCCAGGGACGCGCGCGCGTCCGCGCTCCGGTCCCGCTCGATGGGAACGGCGAACCGCGAGTGGAAGGCCTCGCGCCCGCCCAGCAGGCCGGGGAAGAGCAAGTGGAAGAGGCTCCACAGCTCGGACAGGCGGTTCTCCACGGGCGTGCCGGTGAGGGCCACGCGGGCCTCGGCCTTCACGCCGCGCAGCGCGCGGGCCCGGGCCGTGTCCGGGTTCTTCACCGCCTGCGCTTCATCCACCACCAGCGTGGCGAACGTCACGTCCGCGAGCTTCGCCGCATCCCGCGTCAGCAGCCCGTAGCTGATGATCAGCACGTCCCGGGGCCCCAGCAGGGATGGCAGGGCGTCCCGCTCCGCGTCCTGCCAGACATGCACTCGAAGGGACGGCGCGAAGCGGTCGGCCTCGCGCATCCAGTTGCCGCGCAGGGACGTGGGCGCCACCACCAGCGCGGGCCCCATCGCCGCGCGGGACAGCAGCAGGGCCAGCGCCTGGACCGTCTTGCCCAATCCCATGTCATCCGCGAGGCACGCGCCCGCGCCCCATGAGGCCAGCTTCGCGAGCCACGTGAAGCCCTCGCGCTGATAGTCGCGCAGCTCCGCCTTCAAGCTTCGGGGCACGCGCACCGGACGTGCGTGGGCATCGCGGATGCGCTTCGCCAGCTGGCGCCAGTCCGGAGGCGCCTGGACTCGCGCGCCGGCCTTCTCCAGTGTGTCGAGCACGGGCGCCGCCGCGGCGCTCACCTCCAGCCCCTTGCGCCCCGGATGGGCCACGTCCGCGAGCGGGGTCAGCTGCTCGCGCAGCGCCTCCGTGAGGCGCATCCAGCGTCCCTTCCCCAGCGGGACGTAGCGCTGGCGGCGGCGCACGGCCTCCAGCAGGACCGCCAGCTCCACGCGTGTGCCGTCCAGCTCCACGCCCCCCTTCGCGCCGAACCAGTCGTGCTCCCGCAGGACCTGGACCCGGACGTTCGCGGTCTCCACGCGCGTCACCGTCCACGGCTGCTCCGCCCACTCCACGCGCACCGAGGGGCCCGCGAGCGGCTCCAGCGCCTCCAGGAGCTGGAGCGCATCCTCCGCGGTGTCGCGCGTGAAGTGATACACCCCGGCCGGCAATGACAGACGTGCGAGGAGCGCGTCCGCCTCCTTCCGCTCCGCGTCCAGGTCGCGCCGGACCATGACGCGCTCCTTGCCGCGCAGGCCTCGGAGCACGGGAGCGCCCTCGCCCACGGGCTGGGGAGGCGCCTCCGGTAGGGGCCTGACGAGAAGCGAGACCTCCAGCGCGGAGTCCTCCACCGCGCGCAGCCGCGCCAGCAGGCCCGGGCTGGCCTCCACGAGGCGGGGCTCCAGGGACGGGGGCAGCGCCACGGGAAAAGCCGCCTCCAGCGCGGAGAGGTGCCCCAGCAATGCCTCGCGCTGGCTCTCGGACACGTAAGCGCCGTGGCGAGCCAGGGACTCAAGCAGTGGGACCGCGCCAGGGGGAACGGACACCAGGGTGACGCTCGGCTCGCCGGGCTCCACGAGCAGCCAGGGCTGGGGCGCCTGCGGCCCATCGGGAGGCGGCGTCAGGGCCTCCGCGGCCACGGGGCGTCCGTCCACCGCCGGCCGCAGGCGCAGGGACTTTGCGTCCTCTTCCAGGGCGAAGCCCAGCGGCGCTTCTCGCACCCGCACGACCGCGTCCGGAGCCCCGGCCAGGCGGAGGCGGGGGCTGTGCGCGAGCGAGCGCAGGGCCTGGAGCAGCAGCGTGTAGGGCGCGGCCGCATCGAAGCCTGCCCCCAGGTACATGCCATTCCTGCCCATTCGCTCTTCCGTGTCGAGGAGCGACCAGGCATGGCGTTCATCCGGCTCCTGAAGCGTCCGGAGCGCCTTGTCGCGGTCGTACCAGGTGACGGCGCGCCCCTGCGAAAGGCCGCCCTTCTTCGCGGGCACGTGCAGGTAGGGCCGCAGCCGCCAGCCGCGCGACGGCTCGGGCTCCAGCCGGAAGGTGACGAAGTCTCCGGTCAAGGGAGTGGCGTGAAGCGCCCGGTCCAGAAGCGACGCCTCCAGCGTGGACAGCAGCTCACGGCCCGGCGCTTCGAACAGCCCCTCCGACAGTTTCGCGGCGTGCGAGGCCTGCTTCGGCAGCACCAGGAACGCCAGCGCCGCGTCCACCGCGGTCAAGGCGTGGACGCAGGAAGCCTCCGCCGCATGGGGGGAGCACGGACAGGACAGTCCGGGACGTCCCTCCATCAGGGCGCGAGGGTCGAGCACCACGTGCCCCCCGTCCTCCCCGGACGCGCGCGGCCCCGGGGGCGTCCACGCCGCCAGCTCCGGCTCCGTCACGAGCAGCCGCAAGGGGCGCTCCTGGAGGGTGACCGTGGGTGATGGCGACAGCAGCCGGGGCATGGCCTGGGTGCGGATCCGCGCGCGGGCCCGCGTCAGCACATCCCTCAGCGGCGCGAGGCGGTCATCCGTCAGCGGCGGCAAGGGCTTCGCGGAGGCTTCACGGGTCAGTCCCCGCGAGACGCGTCCTGCCTCGGCACGCACCCAGTGCCAGGCTGCCTCCACGAGGACGTCCTTGCTGGCGTCCTTCAAGCGCCGCAGCTTCGAGGTGCCCTCCAGCGCATCCACCACCGTGGCCTTGCGCAGCACGGGGAGCCAGCGTCGGGTGAAGGGCCCGGGCAACAGGGGCGCCAGCACCGCCACGGGCACCGTTCGGGCACGCTCGGCGTGGTGCTCCACGAGCCATGCCTGGACTGCGTCGGGCGTAGCAGGCCGTGAAGGGGCCTTCGCGAGGCGCGGGGAGGCGGGCTGCGTGGGTCGAGGAGGCGACACGCGCTTTCGCCCACGGGGAGCGGAGGCGCGGATCCACTCAAGCCCGACCGCGATCGCGTGCGCGCAGACCCCTTCGTTCCAGTACCTGTCGCATTCACACCCCAGCAGCAGCTCTTCGGAATCAGGGTCCGCGGTGATGGTCGCGTTGAACGCGTGCACGCGCCCTTCGGTGACGGTTCCCTGGAGGCGGCCCAGCGAAGGCGGATACACGTCCACCGCTCTCCGGGCGAGCAACCGCCGGGCCTGCTCGAGTACCTGCTCACCGGCCACCTCGCGGAGGTGGTCCACCGTGAGGCGCTGCTCGAGCAAGACTTCTGGTGCGGAGGAGGAAGAGGAGAGCATCAAGCCGGAAAGCTACCCATGGGGTAGCCTCCCAGCGAGCCCTGTCTTCAAGTCGTCACGCCGGATCCGCCGCGAGGGGACACCCGGCGGCCCGGCGAGCGCTCCCAACGGACGCTATGCGCCCAGCACCTGCCGCAGCACGGATTGGAAGTAGTTCGTGCTGCCGACGTGGCCCGCGTGCAGCTTGGCGGACTGGTGGAGGCGCTGGGCCACGGCCTCGAACTCCGCATGGCTGACGTCGCGCAGGGACAGGTACAGGCGGGCGGCGGCGCGCAGGTAGGAGAAGAGCGGGTTCTTGTGGTGGCCGTCGGGCCGGCGCGCCAGGTGCCGGTAGAGCTGGGAGAACTCCTGGTCGACCTCGGCGTGGCGGGTGTCGCGGCAGAAGCCGGCGGCGGTGGCCTCGAGGAGGAAGAAGAAAGGCTCGTACTCGGGGAAGGGAGGCCGGGTGAAGTCAGGGGGCTGCTTGTCGCCGGTCCACAGCGCGGAGATGGGCTGCAGGCGCACGTGGGCGGTGACGTCACCGAAGCGCACGGGCACCTCGTCGCCCACGGGCTTCACCTGGCCCTGCTCGTCCCGTTCCACGGGGATGAACAGGCGCATGGGGTCCTCCACCTTCACGCCCGCCTTCTCCAGCTCCGCCACCACGTTCGCGTCCATTGCGTTGATGAACCTCCGGGACACCCATCTACCGCGTCGCGCCCGGATGTGCACCCGGGTCCATTCCGTATTCCCACCCCACCCCGCGGGGCCACGTACCGGGAGTGCCGTTGACAGCGCGGAGGCGAAGGCCTCGAATGACACACAGTCCTCCCAGAGGTGACACATGTCACAACGCATCCCCTCGATATTCATGCTGTGTTTGGCGGTGGGTAGTCTTTTCACGGGATGCGGCGGAGGCAGCCTGGAAGCGGTGAGCACCTCCGAGTGCTCCACGGGCATGAAGTGGACGGGCGGCGACAGCGGCAACGCCCTCATGCATCCCGGTGGCAACTGCATCCAATGCCATACAGACCGGGGCGAGGGGCCGAAGTTCGTGGTGGCGGGGACCGTCCAGGCCACCGCGCACGAGGCGGACGACTGCGCGGGCCTCGAGGGCGCCCAGGTCGTCATCACCGACGCCAGACAGAAGGCCTACACACTGACAGCCAATGCCTCCGGCAACTTCTTCCTCAAGGCCGAGGACGCGAAGGACTTCGCGCTCCCCTACACCGCCCGCGTCACCCACGGCGGCACCCAGTGGGCCATGAACAGCGCGCAGGGCACCGGGGCCTGCGGCTCCTGCCACACCGTGGCCGGCGCCAATGGCGCCCCTGGGCGCATCAGCCCTCCGTAACGGCGCCGCCCACCAGCGCGGACAAAAGAAAAAGGGCGCCGGACCGGAGTCCGACGCCCTTCAGATTCTTCTTACTGGTGTGCCCAAGGGCGGAATCGAACCACCGACACGGGGATTTTCAGTCCCCTGCTCTACCGACTGAGCTACTTGGGCGAACCGCGCACCGCGAGCGGCAGCGCCGATTTACGGTCACTGGCCCGCGACGTCAACCCCTTTTCCGCCAACCCTCTTCCTCGCCCGACACTCAGGCCGCCAGCCGGGGCGCTTCGCCGTCCCAGGCCGTGCAGCCCGCCGTCAGCCGCTGGCGCAGCTTCTGGCGCAGCCCCTGCTCGATCTGCCGGATGCGCACCGCCGTCACCCCGAAGCGCTTCGCCAGGAACTCCGCGCTCACCCCGTCCTCCACCAGCATCCGCTCCTTCACCAGCGCCCGCTCCCTCGCGTCCAGCTCCGGCCAGGCCGCCGCCACGCTCTGGTGCAGCTTCTCCGCCCAGGCGCCCCGGTCCGCCTGCTCCTCCGCCGAGTCCTCGTCCGACTCCAGCATGTCCAGCCGCGTCACGTCCCCCTCCAGGCCCAGGGGCGCGTTCAGGGACACGTCCTTCGCCAGCGCGTCCGTCCCCCGCACCACGTCCTCCTCCTTCTTGCCCAGCGCCTCGGCCAGCCGCTTCGTCACCTCCGGGTGCCCCTCGCCCCAGCGGGCCTCCAGCCGCGCTCGCTCGCGGCGGAGCTGGAAGACGATCCACGGCGCGCGGCCCCCCGCCACACTCCAGGTGCGGGACACGTACGCCCGGATGCGCGCGCGGATCCACTGTTGCGCGTAGGCGCCGAACGGCACTCCCCGCTCCTCGAACCGGCGCGCCGCCTCCACCAGGCCGACGTTGCCCTCCGCCATCAGCTCCTCCAACGACAGGCCCGTCCAGCGGTACTTCCAGGCCAGCCGGCGGACCAGCTCCAGGTGCCCCCGCACCCGCATCTCCACTTCCGCCGAGTCCACCTCGGTCTCCACACCCTCCACCGTGGACTCGAGCTCCTCGTAGATGGCTTCCATGACGCGTACCTCCCCAAGCAGTCCCCCGCGCACCCATCGCGCGGTGACGGACGTAGAAATAAGCGGAGGCGACACTTAAGAAAATTAGCTAGTTTGGATGAAAACCTTCGGTTATTCCTAAGTCATGGCGTGGCTCAACTACCACCATCTCCTGTATTTCTGGACGGTTGCGCGGGCGGGCAGCATCGCCAAGGCGAGTGAAGAGCTGCACCTCGCCCAGCCCACCATCAGCGCTCAAATCAAGCTCCTCGAGGAGTCCCTGGGCCACCAGCTCTTCGAGCGCAAGGGCCGCAAGCTCGTCCTGTCCGACGTGGGCCGCACCGTCATGCGGTACGCGGACGAAATCTTCCGCCTGGGCAACGAGCTGAAGAACGTCGTCTCCGGTCTGCCCACCGGCCAGCAGCTGCGCCTCAACGTGGGCGTGCTCGACGTCATCCCCAAGCTCGTCGCCGAGCAGCTGCTCAAGCCCGCGCTGGATGCCGGACCTTCGCTGCGCATCATCTGCCGCGAGAGCCCCCTGCCCCAATTGCTCGCACAGCTGGCGCTGCATGAGCTGGACGTGGTGCTCGCGGACGCGCCTGGCTCCGAGCCCGTCAGCGTCCGGTCCTTCAACCACCTGCTGGGCAAGTGCGGCGTGACGTTCTTCGCCGCCCAACCGCTCGCGCACCTGCGCAAGGACTTCCCGCGCTCGCTCGACGGCGCGCCCATGCTGCTGCCGTCGGAGGAGTCGTCGGTGCGCCGCTCGCTGGACCTGTGGTTCGAGCGGCTCGGCATCCGGCCCCTCATCGCCGGTGACTTCGATGACAGCGCGCTGCTCCAGGCCTTCGGACAGAAGGGGCACGGCATCTTCGCCATGCCCTCCATCATCGATGCCGAGGTGCAGCGGCAGTTCAACGTCACCGCCATCGGGCACACCGACGAAATCGAGCAGTGCTTCTACGCCATCACCGTGGAGCGCCGCCTGCGCCACCCCGCCGTCGTCGCCATCGCCGAGGCCGCGCGCTCGCACATCTTCGGCGGGTGAGCCTGCGTCACCCGGCCGCCCGGAACACCTCCGCGCCCGCCACCACCGTGGCCAGCACGCGCGCGTCCACCAGCGCCGCCGCGGGCCCCTCCAGCGGATCCTCCGACAGCGCGACGAAGTCCGCGTCCAGGCCGGGCTTCAGCCTTCCGCGCCGCGCCTCCTCGAAGGACGCCCACGCGGGCCCCACCGTGAAGCCCTCCAGCGCCTCCGCCGCGCTCAGGCGCTCCTCCGGATACCAGCCACCCTCCGGCCAGCCCTTCGCGTCCTGCCGCGTGCGCGCCGCGTAGAGCCCCGCGAGCACGTCCGGGTTCTCGATGGGGAAGTCACTGCCCAATGCCAGGTGCGCGCCCGCGTCCTTCAACGTACGCCAGGCGTAGGCGCCCCGGAGCCGCTCGCGCCCCAGCCGCGTCTGTGCCCAGGGCATGTCGCTGGTGGCGTGCGTGGGCTGCACGCTGGCCACCAGGCCCGCCGCGCCCAACCTCCGGATGTCCTCCAGCCGAAGAATCTGCGCGTGCTCCACGCGGTGACGCAGGGCCTGCGTTCCCGTCCGCTCCGCGCCTCGCAGGAGGACGTCCACGACCAATGTATTGGCACGGTCTCCAATGGCGTGGATGCACACCTGGAAGCCCCGCGCCATGAAGGCCCGAGCCCGCGCTTCGAGTTCCTCGGGAGAGAGGAGCAACAGGCCGCGCTGGCCGGGCTCGTCGCTGTAGTCGTCGTGCAGCGCCGCGCCCCGGCTCCCCAGCGCTCCATCCGCCAGGAACTTCACCGAGCGCATGGACAGGTGACGCCCCTGCCACGGCCCCTGCTCCAGATAGGCGTGACGCTGCTCCCCCTGCCCCGCCGCCATCGCATACACGCGCAGGGGCAAGGTCCCCGCGGCGTCCCACGCCTGCAACGTGCGGAAGGCCTGCAGGTCCATGCCCGCGTCGTGCACGCCCGTGAGCCCGACCTGTGCGCACCGCTCCATGGCGGCTCGCAACCGGGTTTCCAGTTGCTCGCGCGTGGGCGCGGGAATGGCGGCTTCCACCACGTCCATCGCGTTGTCCACGAGGACGCCGGTGGGCTCGCCGTTCGCGCCCTTGAGGATGCGGCCTCCTGGCGGATCCGGCGTGTCCCGCGTGATGCCCGCGCGGCGCAGCGCCTCGCCGCTCACCCAGGCCGCGTGATGATCCACTCGCATGAGGAACACCGGCGTCGTAGGGAAGCGCGCATCCAGGTCCTCGCGGCCGGGGAACGTGGCGCCGGGCCACTCGTTCTGGTCCCACCCCTTACCGAGCAACCAGTCCCCCTGGAAGCTCGACGCGGGCGCCTTCGCCAGGCGCTGGAGGACGTCCTCCACCGAGGGCGCCTTCTCCAGGCGCACCGTGGTCAGGCTCTTCCCCAGACCGTGCAGGTGCGCGTGCGCGTCCACCAGGCCGGGCACCACCGTGGCGCGGCCCAGGTCCACTTCGCGCGCTCCAGGCCCCGCGGCGGCGCGCGCTTCCGCGAGCGTCCCCACCGCGAGCAACCTTCCGTCACGCACCGCCAATGCTTCCGCGCGCGGACGCTCCGCATCGAGCGTCCACACACGCTCCGCCCTGTAGACCGTGGTCTCCGCCGTCATGGCGCGGAAGACTACCCGCCACCCTCGGGGATGCCACCGTCCACGTCTGGCGCATTGACGGGACCCGCGGGGCCCGCCGGTTCGTTGGGCACGTTCTGGATTTCTTCGCGGACCGTGTCTGGTCCCTGGATGGGCATCTGGTCCTCCGTCCCCGGGGGCTGGGTGGTCCTGCAGGCCACCGCTGCAGCGGTCAGGCCCAGAGCAGCGATGAGCAGCACGGCACGGCGCATGAAACCTCCTGGAAGAAGAGCGAGAGATTGAACCTAAGGAGGTGCGTCCTCCTCCAGCAACGCGCATCCCCTTCAACGTCCAGGATTGGATGCACAAGCTGGGCGCCGGGCCCTCCCTGCCCGCCTGCCCTCCGGGCCCCCGGCTTCTCGAGCCGGTCATCCGAAGGTCCGATGCACATCGTTGTCCGAGTGCGTGTGCGCGAGGGGCGCGCATTCGGGGGGCGGACATGCGGGACCACGTCGACAGGATGAGCTGGCGCCGTCACGTCCTCTGGGGCTGGCTCCTGGCGTTCCTCTTCGTGGGCTTCGCCGCTCCGGCGGCTCCCGCATCACCGTCCTTCGTCGCGCGGTGCGAGTTGGAGGGCGTGGTGGATACCGGCTCGGGCGCGTACCTCGCGGACTGCGTGAAGCGCGCGGAGGACGGGGGAGCCTCGGCGCTGCTCGTGCGGTTGGATACGCCGGGCGGTTCGTTGGAAGCCACCCGCGCCGTGGTGCGCGCGTTCCTGGGCTCACGCGTTCCCGTGCTCGTGTGGGTGGGGCCTTCCGGTTCACGTGCCGGCAGCGCGGGCGTGTTCATCGCGCTCGCATCGAACGTGAGCGCCATGGCGCCGGGGACGAACATCGGCGCGGCGCACCCCGTGGGTCTTGGGGGCGAGGACGTGGAGCAGGTGGGTGGCGAGGAGCTCGCCCGGAAGGTGGAGAACGACACGGTCGCCTTCGCGGAGGGCATCGCCCGGCAGCGGGGCCGCAATCCGGAGTGGGCCGCGGCCGCCGTGCGCGACAGCGCCAGCGTTCCCGCGGACCGCGCCGTGGAGCTTCGCGTGGTGGAGCTCGTCGCTCCCACCGAGGCCGCGTTCCTCTCCGCCGTCGATGGCCGCCGCGTGGAGGTGGCGGGCGGTGACACCGTGACGCTCGCCACCCGCGAGGCCCACGTGGTGTCGCTGGAGCCGGGGCTGTCACAGCAGGTGGTGCATGCGCTCGCGCAGCCGTCCCTCATCTACCTGCTGTTCCTCGTCGCGGTGCTGGGCCTGGTGGTGGAGCTGTCCCATCCGGGCGCGGTGGCGCCGGGGCTCATCGGCGGCGTGGCGCTGGTGCTGGCGTTGATGGCTTCCGCGACGCTGCCGGTGCGCTCGGGGGCGCTGGTGCTGATGCTGATGGGCGTGGGGCTCATCCTCGCGGAGCTGTTCGTCACCAGCGGCCTCTTGGGCGCGGCGGGCGTGGGCCTGTTGATATTGGGCGGTGTGTTCCTGGTGGACCGCTTCGAACCGGGCTGGTTCGTGGAGCCGTCCTTCCGCATGTCGTGGGGCGTGATGCTGCCCACTGCGCTCGTGTTCGCGGGGACCGCGGCCTTCGTCGCATACCGCAGCGCCCAGACGCGCAAGCTGCCGCAGCGGGGCGGCGACGCGGGGCTCGTGGGCGAGGCCGGCACGGCGCTGGCCCCCGTCACGCCTTCGGGCGGCGAGGTGTTCGTCCACGGCGAGCGCTGGCGCGCCGTCTCCTTCACTCCCATCCGCGAGGGCGCCCAGGTCGTGGTGCGTGCCGTGGAAGGGCTCACCCTCACCGTCGCGGAGCAGATGCCATGAACGAGCTGGTCGGAGCGCTGGGGTGGCTCCTCCCCCTGGCCGTGTTGTTCCTCCTTTTCGTCTCCGGTGTGCGCATCGTCACCGAGTACCAGAACGGTGTCGTGTTCCGGCTGGGGCGCTACGTGGGCCTCAAGCGCGCGGGCTTCCGCTGGCTCATCCCCTTCGTCGAGCGGATGGTCATCATCGACCTGCGCACCGTGGCGCGCGACGTGCCCCCGCAGGACGTCATCACCAAGGACAACGTCAGCGTGAAGGTCAACGCCGTCGTCTACTTCCGCGTCATCCAGGCGGACAAGGCCGTGCTCCAGGTGGAGGACTACCTCTACGCCACCAGCCAGATTGCGCAGACCACGCTGCGCGCCATCCTGGGCCAGGTGGAGCTGGACGACCTGTTGTCCCAGCGCGAGCGCATCAACCACGAATTGCAGCAGGTGCTCGACGCGCGCACCGACCCGTGGGGCGTGAAGGTCTCCAACGTGGAGGTGAAACACATCGACCTGCCGTTTGAGATGCAGCGGGCCATCGCGCGACAGGCCGAGGCCGAACGCGAGCGCCGCGCGAAGATCATCGCCGCGGAAGGCGAACACCAGGCGGCGGAGAAGCTCGCCCTGGCCGCGGACGTGCTCAGCCGCAACCCCGCCACGCTCCAACTGCGCTACCTGCAAACGCTGGTGGAGATCACCAGCGGCGGCAACCACACCATCCTGCCCATCCCCCTGGAGCTGCTGCGCGCGTTCGGCGCCGTGCCCGCGCGGCCCTTCCACCCGGAGGAGGCCCACGAAGAGGAGGACGAGGAGGCGTCCCACGGGCCGTCCTGAAACGACGAAGGTCCACCCGCGCGCGAGGCACGGATGGACCTTTCGGGTGAGACGAAGCGGCGGGATTACAGCTGGCCGCTGTCTTCGATCTTCACGGGCTGGCGCGTCGCGCCGGACTGGCTGCCCACGCCTTCAATCTTCTTCACCACGTCCATGCCCTCGACGACCTTGCCGAAGACGACGTGCTTGCCGTCGAGCCAATCCGTCTTGGCCGTGGTGAGGAAGAACTGCGAGCCGTTGCTGTTGGGGCCCGCGTTGGCCATGGAGAGGATGCCCGGGCCCGTGTGCTTGTGCTTGAAGTTCTCGTCCGCGAACTTCTCACCGTAGATGGACTCGCCGCCGTAGCCGTTGCCGAGCGTGATGTCGCCGCCCTGGCACATGAAGTTCGGGATGACGCGGTGGAAGGGCGTCCCCTTGAAGTGCAGCGCCTTGCCAGCGCGGCCAGTGCCCTTCTCACCCGTGCACAGGGCGCGGAAGTTCTCGGCGGTCTTGGGAACGTCGTCGGAGAACAGCTCCATCACGATGCGGCCGGCGGGCTGGCCACCAATCGACATGTCGAAGAAGACCTTGGCGTTTGCCATGTTCACGTGCTCCACGGTGAGGGTTGAGCCTGAAGAGGCTGCGGAATCCTGCGCGCTACCAGGCGCGCGGGCCGGGACGTACCAGACCCGCGCGTCTCGGAGGCACCCGCTAGCACCTTCGCGTGCGCTGCGGAACAAATTCAGGGCGCTGGTGGCCCGCCCGGCCGCCCGTCACGAAACAGCTCAGCGCCCTCCAGCGTGATGGCGCGGCGGCTCAAGCGCAGCGACGCCAGGGCCAGCACCGCCGTGGAACCCAACAGCCCCACGCCCAGGGAGAAGGACATCACCGGCAGCCCCTCCGGCACCGCGACGCTGCGGCGCAGCAGGTACAGGAGCGACGTCACCACGAAGGACAGCAGCGCCGCGTAGGTGAAGCCAATGGCCCGGGCGAGGATGGCGTGGCGCCGGTCCATGATGGCCACCTCCTCGCGCAGGAGCGACCGGCGCGCATGGCCCTCCGGCAGCGTGCGCCATTCCCGGACCATGTCCCGCATGCGCGCGGTGATGCGCGAAATCTGATTGTCCAGGCCGGTGGCCAGGATGCCGCACCCGGACACCATCACCGCGGGCGTCACCGCCGTACCAATGAGCTGGATGGAGGAGGGGTCCAGGCCGTCCACGCCGACGTTCATGGCCCCCTTCTGTCCCACCGCCCGCCCGGCCGCCACCTCCCGCATCCCGACACCGCCGCTGACGAATCGCCACCGATGTCTTGACACTTCAACTGTCACAACCTACTGTCAGGTTCGTGAGCACGCCCAAGACACAGACGGAGTGGAAGCTGGCCGCGCTGGCGGAGGAGGTGGGCGTCTCGCCCCGCACGGTCCGCTATTACGTCCAGCGGGGCCTGTTGCCCGCGCCGCCCTTCAAGGGGCCGGACACGGTCTACGGAGAGGAGCACCGGGTGCGGCTCAAGGCCATCCGGGTGCTCCAGGCGCGGTTCCTGCCACTGGACGCCATCCAGGCGGAGCTCTTGCGGCTGTCGCCGGAGGAGCTGCGCCGGCTGGCGGAGACGCCGGTGGGCCCGGGGACGCCGCCGGTACCGGAGGAGGTCCCCCGGATGCCCCCGAAGCGCCCGGGAAAAGACCCGACGGTGGAGGTGGCGCGTTACCAGCGCTGGCTCCTGGCGCCGGGGTTGGAATTGCACGTGTCGGAGCAGGCGGAAGCGAAGGTCCGGGCGCTGGCGGAGCGGGTGCGCGCCCTCATCGAGGAGTTCCAGGAAGGAACGCTGTCATGAACGAGCAGGCGAAGTGTGGGCTGTTCACGCGTGAGGGGGCCCAGGTGCCCCTGCAGGGAGTGGAAGTCACCGGTGAGCTGCTCGGGGGGCACGCGCGGGTGCGCGTGACGCAGCGCTACCGCAACGACGAGAAGAAGCCGGTGGAGGCCATCTACACCTTCCCCCTGCCCTCCGACGCGACGCTCAGCGCCTTCTCCATGACGTGCGCGGGCCGCCGCGTGGCCGGCGTGGTGAAGGAGCGCGAGGCCGCCTTCCGCGCCTACGACGACGCCATCACCGAAGGTCACGGCGCGGCGCTCTTGGACCAGGAGCGCGCCAACGTATTCACCGCGCAGGTGGGCAACCTGCTGCCGGGCGAGGAGACGCTGGTGGAGGTGGAGTTCCTGCAGACGCTCACCTCGGAGGAGGGCAGCGTGCGTTGGATGCTGCCCACGCTGGTGGCGCCCCGGTACATCCCCGGCGCGGTGCACGGCGACCGCACCGGTCACGGCAGCGCGGCCCCGACGACGCGGGTGCCGGACGCGGACCGCATCACCCCGCCCACGAGCCTGAACGTGGACTACGGGCTGCGCATGGACCTGCTCGTCGACGTGGGCCGTGACGTGGTGGTGGAGAGCCCGTCCCACCGCATCACCGTCACCAAGGAAGGCACCCGCATGCGGGTGAACCTGCAGCGCGATTCGTTCCTCAAGAACTTCGCGGGCAACGAGGTGGCGCTGGACCGGGACGTGGTGCTCACGATGCGCAACGCCAACCCGGACGTGATGCTCACGCCCGTGGTCACGCACCGGAAGGCGGAAGGTCCTGGCACGTTCGCGCTCACGGTGGTGCCGGACCTGCTGAACCTGGCGACGACGCCGCCCCGGCAGGAGGTGGTGTTCGTGGTGGACACGTCCGGCTCCATGTCCGGCGACAGCCTGCCCCAGGCCCAGGCCGCGCTCCGGCTGTGCCTGCGCCACCTGCGTGAAGGCGACCGCTTCAACGTCATCGCGTTCGAGAACTCGTTCCGATCCTTCTCCACGCAGACGGTGCCGTTCACCCAGCGCACGCTGGAGCAGGCGGACGCGTGGGTCGCGGGGCTGAAGGCCTACGGCGGCACGGAGCTGCTGGAGCCCATGGTCACCGCGATGAAGGCGGCGCCGGACGGCGTGGTGGTGCTGCTGACGGACGGGCAGGTGGGCAACGAGAGCGAGATCCTCGACGCGGTGCTCGCGGCGCGCGGGATGGGGCGGGTGTTCTCGTTCGGCATCGGCACCAACGTGAGCGACGCGCTGCTGCGCGACCTGGCGCGGCGCACGGATGGCGCGGTGGAGTTCATCCACCCGGGGGAGCGCATCGACGAGAAGGTGGTGGCGCAGTTCTCGCGGGCGCTCGCGCCGCGCGTCACCGACCTGGAGGTCCGCTTCGACGGCGTGGAGGCCAGCGAGCTGGCACCGGCCACGCTGCCGCCGCTGGTGGACGGCACGCCGTGGACGCTCTTCGGGCGCTATGCGCAGGCGGGCACGGGCAGCGTGACGTTGAAGGGGAAGTCGGGCCGGGAGCCCTTCTCCCTCACGGTGCGGTTGGATCTGCCCGCGCAGTCGGACCGGCCGGTGGTGGAAAAGTTGTGGGCCGCCGAGCGCATCCGGGGCTGGATGGACGCGGGGCTGGTGGGCCGGCGCGCGGAGGCGATGAAGGAGCGCATCGTGCGGCTCGCCATCGAGCACCAGCTGGCCACGCAGTACACGTCCTTCGTGGTGGTGGAGGAGCGCCAGGGTGACCGCCGCGCGTCCGGCACGCCGGAGACGCGCGTGGTGCCGGTGAACGCGCCCGCGGGCTGGAGCATGTTCAACCAGGTCGCTCGGGACGAGGACGACGAATACGTGCCGGAGGGCGGGCTCGTGGACGCGCTCCCGCCGGCACGGGCGCCGGTGATGAAGCGGATGGCCTCGAAGTCGATGCCCGCGCCCGCGGCGATGCCCGGAGGGGTCGGCCGTTCCCGGGGCGGCGCGGTGCCTCCGCCGCCTCCGAGCATGGCCGCGCCCGCGCCCGCGTCCGCGCCCGCGCCCGCGCGCAACCTGGGGCCGGAGCCCACCACCGGGTCCTCCTTCCAGGCGGAGTTCGCGGATGGCTCCGGGCCCATGGGAGGCAGGGCCGCGCCCATGGAGCAGGAGTCCGCGAAGAACGCGAAGAAGGACAAGGGCGGCCTCTTCGACCGGCTGATGTCCGCCGCGAAGCCGCGCAAGGCCGCTGACCGCACCCTGGAGTCCGCTCCGGAGCTGGAGGCCCGGCGCGAGCAGAAGGCGGAGGTGTTCTACGAGCAGGAGGAGGTCCTGCCGCTGTCCGTGGCGGAAGCGTCCATCCCCACCGAGGACGTGGGCGGCCTCCTGGGCCAGCAGCTCGCGAACGGGCTGTGGGCCGGCACGGGTGAGGGGCCGGAGCCGGTGCGTCAGGCTCGCGCCACCGCGCGGGTGCTCCTGGTGCTCCTGCGCGAGGGCATCACCAGCAGCCACCCGCTGCACGGCGCGCAGGTGAAGAAGGCCGTGGACGCGCTGCTCGCGCTGGCCTCGCAGCTGGGCCAGGCGCCGGACGTGGCGGAGCTGGCGCTGGGTGTGGCGTGGCTGGTGGCGGCGGGTCCGCGCACGCGGGGCCGCATCGAGCAGGCCGCGAAGCCCCTTCCGGGCCTGGACGGACGGCTGGGGGACATGACCGCGCTCCGCCAGCACATGGAGACGCTGGCGACGCGGTAGGCCGCCGCGTGGCGTCACCCGGGCCCCGTGCCTCCTTTCCAGGAGGACCGGGGTCCCGGGTCTCCCGCCTTTTCACCGGGGTCGACTAGGGTGGGTGCTCGCATGGTCCTCGCGCCCTTCGTCCTGGCCGTCCTCGTCGCAGCACAGCCCGGGCCTTCGCCCCGGGAAGGCACGGCACCTCCCGCCGCCACGTCTTCAGGCGCTGTCTCCGCGCCGCCGCTCGTGGCGAGCGAGGAGTCCTGCGCCGCCGAGTCCGACTACGCGTCGGGCTTCGACGCGCTGGTGCGCGGACAGGATGCCCAGGCGCTGGAGTTGTTGGAGCGCGTGATGCGGGTGTGCCCCGGGCATCCGTACGCGCCGGAGCTGACGCGGCTGGCGCGGACGCGGCTGGAGCCGGGCGCGCGGCTGGCGCAGGACACGCTGGCGCGGCCGGTGGAGGCGGAGCCAGAGGTGTTCTCGAAGGAAGGACCGTCGAAGGGGGCCCGGGCGTCGTTGACCGTCGTGCAGACGCTGCACGGCATCACCCAGGGCATCCTGCTGTGCGCCATCTCCAACTGCCAGGACGGGCGCGCGTACGTGGCGGTGTCGCTGCTGGGCGGCGGCGCGGGGGCGGCGATTTCGCTGCTCGCCACCCGGAGCGGGCTGACACAGGGCCAGGCGGCGGCCATCAACTCCGGCACGGTGTGGGGCTTCGGCTATGGCCTTGCCTCCATGAGCTCGTTCGACCTGGACGGGGACAGCGCCACGGGGGCGGTGATGGTGGGGGCGCTGGGCTTCACGGGCCTGGGCATCCTGGTGGCGGAGTTCGCGCGGCCCACGGCAGGACAGGTGTCGCTGACGAACTCCGGCGGCCTGTGGGCGGGCGTGGTGGCGGGGCTGCTGATGGCCACCCAGAGCGGCGAGACGCGCGATTTCATCGGCATCGAGCAGGGCGTGGTGGGCGCGGGCCTGCTCACCTTCGCGCTGGTGTCGCGCCACCTGGACATCTCCCGGGGCCGGGTGCTGCTCATCGACGCGGGCGGCATCCTGGGCGGCCTGATGGGGTTGAGCGCGCTGTTCCTGGTGCTGGACAACGACCATGGGGACGCCCTGCTGGTGGGGACCGCCGTGGGCGTGTTGGCCGGCCTGGGGACCGCGACGTTCCTCACGCGTGACTTCGATGCGCCCGATGACGTCCCGGCCGTCTCCGTCGTCCCGGCGGCCATGGGGCGCCATGGGGGGATGGGGCTCGCGGTGCTCGGACAGTTCTAGACTGCGGCCGCCGTCCTCCTTCGGCCTTCCCGGAGCCATCCATGCCCGTCGAGTCCCAGGCGCTGACCCTCTTGCGTGACGAGCACACGCTGCGTGTGCGGCAGGTGAAGGAGTGGGGCGAAATCCTCACCGGCTTCGAGGGCCGCAACCGCTACGAGGTGGTGGGCGACGACGGACGCCCGCTCTTCTACGCGGGCGAGGTGGGCAGCGGGCTGGGCCTGTTCCTCTTGCGCGGCTTCCTCAAGGCGAAGCGGCCCTTCACGATGGAGCTCAAGTCCTCGCGAGGGGAGACGCTCTTGCGGCTGCGCCGCCCGTGGCGCTTCTGGCTGTCCCGGCTGGAGGTGGAGGACGGCGAGGGACGGCACCTGGGCGCCATCCAGCAGCGCTTCCGCTTCTTCACCCGCGCCTATGACGTGCTCGGGCCCAACGACGAGGAGCTGGCCCACTTGAGCGGGCCGTTCTTCAGGCCCTGGACGTTCAACGTGGAGCAGCAGGGCCGCGAGGTGGGGACCATCGCGAAGAAGTGGAGCGGGTTCGGCAAGGAGATGTTCACGGACGCCGACAACTTCGGCGTCCGGTTCGACAGCCTGCACGACCCGCACGTGCGGACGCTGGTGGTGGCCGCGACGTTCCTCATCGACTTCGTGCACTTCGAGGACCGCCGCGGCGGCAACGACTGACGGCTAGGAGTGCCGACGCAGCGTTGTGGGCACGCGCGTCTGGCCCTCCTCGTCACGCGGGAGTCCGTCGAACGCCGGCTCACCGGCGGGCGTGCCGGGGCGCCAGCGCTGGACCTCGCGCACCATGAAGAACGCGGCGGCGGACAGCACGCCCAGGTCGTCCAGCCAGCCGAACACGGGGATGAAGTCCGGAATCACGTCCACGGGCGACACGAAGTACAGGACAGCCAGCAGCCCGGCCAGCTTGCGCCACGTCGCCACCTGGGGGTCGCGCACGTAGTGGAAGAAGCGGGTTCCCATTCCTCGAAGGCCTGCGATGTTCATACCCCTCCCTACGCATGGGGAACGCGGGTGATTGCACCATCCGTGCCGGGTGCTTGCACGCCTGGTGCACTAGCGGGCGAGCCCAGATGTCTCCTCCAGCACGTCCGCGCGGCCCGCGACCTCCAGGCGGGCACGGCCGCCCTCGCGAAACGGGGCCGAGGCGGCGGCGCGCACCACCAGCGCCATGCCCGCGCAGGACACGGTGAAGTCCACGTGCGCGCCCCGGAACGCGCGCTCCAGCACCTCCGCGCGCAAGGCGCCGCCCACCGCGACGCCGTCCGTGTCGGGCACGAGCCGCAGTGCTTCCGGGCGCAGGGAGAGCATCACCTCGCCGCGCGCCTCCGTGCTCAGCGGCAGGTTGCCCAGCGCCGTGCGCGCGACGCGGCCGAAGCCTGAACCGGGCAGCAGGTTGGTGCCGCCCAGGAAGTACGCGGCGAAGGCGCTGCGCGGCGCTTCGTAGACGGACTCGGGTGTGCCTTGCTGTTCCACCGTGCCCGCGCGCAGCAGCACCAGCCGGTCCGCGAAGGCCAGCGCGTCCCCCACGTCGTGCGTGGCGAAGAGCACCGCGGCGCCTCGCGCCTTGAGCACGCGGCGCCACTCTCCGAGGATGTTGGCGCGCAGGCCGGCGTCCATGCCGGCGAAGGGCTCATCCAGCACCAGCAGCTTCGTGCCAGAGGCCAGCGCGCGCGCCAGCAGCACGCGCTGCCGCTGTCCCCTTGAAAGCGTTCCGCAGGCGCGCGCCTCCAGGTCTTCAAGCTGGAACAGCGCCAGCATGCCGCGCGCGTGCGCCAGGCCTTCGCCCTTGGGCTGCACGCCCATCACCACGTCGCGCACGGTGAGGCCGGACTCGAGCTCCGCGTCGTGGAGGACGCGGCGCAGGGGGCGCTGCTCGGGGGGCACGAACACGTCCGGCCCGGCGACCACGCGGCCCGCGAGCGTGATGGTGCCGGACGTCGGTTGCTCCAGGCCCGCGACCAGCCGCAGCAGCGCCGTCTTCCCGGAGCCGGAGGTGCCCATCAGCGCCACTGCGTCGCCCGGCTCCAGCGCCAGCGACACGTCCCGCACCGCCGGGGCGGCGGCACCGAGGAACTTCAGGGTGAGGGCATCGAGCGAAAGGAAGGCCATGACGGCGGGCACACTACGGTGCGGCACCGGCCGGGCCAAGCACCGGGTCCCATCGCTGGGGACTGCCGGACGACGCGGACGTGGCTCCCCAGCTCGAATGGCCCGAGCCCCGGGCGTCCCCGGAGCCCACCTCCCGCCCGGCCCGGTCCAAACCTGTCCGACTGTCGGACAGGTTCGTGCGGTGCGCTCCGCGGAGGGGAATCCCAGCGAGTGCTTCCGCGCCGTGGGATTAGGCTCTTCGCCCTTCCCCTCTTCCGGGAGTCCCCATGTCGCGCCTGCTCGTCGCTTGTGCCGTCCTGTTGGGAACCGCGTCCTTCGCCCAGGCCCCCGCTGCCCCTCCGCCGCAGCCCAAGGCCGTGGCCGCCCCCGCCGCTCCGGAGAAGCCCAATCCAATCAAGGCCTCCGCGGAGCGCACCCAGGCCGCGCTCGCCCAACTGCCCAAGGCCAAGCCCGAGGACGTGAAGTCCCAGGACGCCATCCTCAAGGCCCTCTACGACGTCATCAGCGGACCGGCGGGCGCGCCTCGAGACTGGCAGCGCTTCCGCTCCCTCTTCTATCCGGGCGCCCAGCTCATCCCGCTGGCGAAGCCGCCGGGCGCGACCACGCTGGCGGCCCGCCCCATCACCCCGGACGACTACGTGACATGGGGCCAGGAGAGCACCGCGACGCACGGCTTCTTCGAGAAGGAGATTGCTCGCCAGACGCACGCCTTCGGCGCGCTGGTGCAGGTCATGAGCACCTATGAGGCGCGCGGCACGCAGGACGGGCCGCTCATCGCCAAGGGCGTCAACAGCATCCAGCTCTTCAACGACGGCCAGCGCTGGTGGGTCATGAACATCTTCTGGATCGACGAGAAGACCGCCGGCCTCACCGTGCCCAAGGACCTCACCCAGAAGTAGCCGCTCCGCACCAACAAAGAGGGCCGGGTCCCGGAGCGCGCATCGAAGCGCGTCCCGTGCCCGGCCCTCCCGTGTTCCTACCGCCTGGACTCAGCCTTCCGAGCCGGGCTCACCTTCCGGGCCGGGCGAGCCAGCCGAGCCGGACTCGTCCGCCGGAGCCTCCGGTGAAGCCTCCTCCACCGGCGCGCCCTCCGGGGAAGCCTCGGCGCCGGACGCCTCCACTGGCGAGGTGGCCTCCGTCTCCTCGTCCTCGGACTCCTCGCCTTCGGGCAGCTTGGAGATGGCCATCACCTTCTCCTCGCCGTTCTCCAGCGCGATGAGGCGCACGCCCTGCGTGTTGCGGCCGATGACGGAGATCTCCTTCACCTTCATGCGGATGAGCATGCCGCCGTTGGTGACGAGCATCACCTCGTCGCTGTCCTTCACCTGCACCACGCCCACCACGCGGCCGTTCCGCTCGGTGGCCTTGATGTCGATGATGCCCTTGCCGCCACGGCCCTGCTGCCGGTACTCGGCGCCTTCGGTGCGCTTGCCGTAGCCGTTCTCCGTCACCGTGAGGATGGCGCTGCTCTGCTCCGCCGGCGCCTGGCCCTCCTCCGGCTCCTTGTCCAGGAGGTCCGCGCCCACCACCTCGTCGCCGTCCTCCAGCGTGATGCCCTTCACGCCGTAGGCCTGACGGCCCATGGAGCGCACGTCGTCTTCCTTGAAGCGGATGCTCATGCCCGTGGCCGTGGACAGGAGGATGTCCTTGGTGCCGTCGGTGATCATCACGCCCACCAGCTCGTCGCCTTCGTCGATGCCCAGCGCGATGATGCCGCTGACCCGGACGTTCTCGAACGCGCTCAGGTCCGTGCGCTTCACCACGCCCTTCTTCGTGACGAAGAAGACGTAGCGGTTCTCCGGGAAGTCGCGCGTCACCAGCACCTGCGCCAGCCGCTCCCCTTCCCCGAACTGCACCAGATTCACGATGGCCTTGCCGCGCGACGTGCGGCTGCCCTGCGGAATCTGGTGCACCTTCAGCGAGTACAGCTTGCCCTTGGTGGTGATGGGCATGAGGTACGCGTGCGTGCTGGCCACGAACACCTTGGTGACGAAATCGTCCTCCTTCGTCCCCGCGCCCGTCTTGCCGCGCCCGCCGCGCTTCTGCGCGCGGTACTCCGACAGGGGCGAGCGCTTCACGTAGCCCGTGTGCGACAGCGTGACCACCATCGTCTCTTCCGCGATGAGGTCCTCGCTGGTGAGGTCATCCACCGCGCCGGTGATCTCCGTGCGGCGCTTGTCGCCGTAGCGCTCGCGGATCTCCATCAGCTCCGCCTTGATGACGGAGAGCAGGCTCTTCTCGTTGGCGAGGATGTCGCGCAGGCGCGCGATGTCGCGCACCAGCCCGATGAGTTCCTTGAAGAGCTCCTCGCGCTGCAGGCCGGTGAGGCGCTGCAGGCGCATCTCCAGGATGTTCTGCGCCTGGTCCTCGCTGAAGCCCGCGCCCTCGTACTTGTGCTCCAGGCCGCCGTAGGCCGGCTCCTCGTTGCGCGCGCGGCTGACCAAGAGCTCCATCTGCGCCTTGGCCTTCGCGTAGTCGATGCGGTCCAGGTTCTGGAAGCGCTCGCGCGTGTACAGCTCCGGCGACAGGATGTTCATCAGGCCCCAGCGCGCTTCATCCGGGTCGCGCGACGCGCGGATGAGGCTGACCACCAGGTCGATGAGGTCCTGCGCGACGAGCAGGCCTTCCACGATGTGCATGCGCGAGAGCGCCTTGCGCAGCTCGTAGCGCGTGCGGCGCGTCACCACGTCGCGGCGGTGCGCGATGAAGCGGTCCAGCAGCTCCTTCAGGTTGAGCGTGCGCGGCTGCCCACCGTCGATGGCCAGCATCACCGCGCCGAACGTCGTCTCCATCTGCGTCATGGAGAAGAGGTTGTTGAGCACCACCTGGGAGATGGCATCGCGCTTCAGCTCGATGACGATGCGCATGCCCTGACGGTCGCTCTCGTCACGGATGTCGCTGATGCCCTCCAGCTTCTTCTCACGCACCAGCTCGGCGATCTTCTCGATGAGCCGGGCCTTGTTCACCTGGTAGGGGATCTCCGTGACGATGATGGCCTCACGGTCGCCCTTCTTGTTCGTCTCAATCTCCGTGCGCGCACGGATGGTCATGGACCCGCGGCCCGTCTCGTAGGCGCGGCGGATGCCCTCGCGGCCGGTGATGATGGCGGCGGTGGGGAAGTCCGGGCCCTCGATGAACTCCATCAGGTCCAGGACGGTGCAGTCCGGGTTGTCGATGAGGTGCAGCGTCCCGGTCACGACCTCGTTCATGTTGTGCGGCGGGATGTTGGTGGTCATGCCCACCGCGATGCCGCTGCTGCCGTTGACGAGGAGGTTGGGGAACTTGGCGGGCAGGACGAGCGGCTCTTCCAGCGAGTCGTCGTAGTTGGGGCCGAACTCGACGGTCTCCTTGTCGATGTCCGACAGGAGGTCCTCCGCCAGCCGCTCCATGCGCACTTCCGTGTAACGCATGGCCGCCGGCGAGTCGCCGTCCACCGAGCCGAAGTTGCCCTGGCCGTCCACCAGCAGGTAGCGAAGGCTCCACTCCTGGGCCAGGCGCACCATGGCGTCGTAGACGGAAGAGTCGCCGTGCGGGTGGTACTTACCGATGACGTCACCCACCACGCGCGCGCTCTTCTTGTAGGCGCGGTTGTGGAGGTTGCCCAGGTCGTTCATCGCGAAGAGGACGCGACGGTGGACGGGCTTCAGGCCGTCGCGCACGTCTGGCAGCGCGCGGCCGATGATGACGGACATCGAGTAGTCGAGATACGAGCGGCGCATCTCGTCTTCGATGTTGATGGGAATGAGCTCTCCAGCGCCGCTCGACGGAGGAGGCGCGGGGGGCGTTGCCGGCGTGTCGGTGGTGTCGTCAGCCATGGGCTCTGGAAGGTGCGGACGGGCCCCTCACGTGGGGGGCTCCGCCCGATGGGAGAGTGTTCGTAACCCCCGGATTTCCCTCAGTCAATAAGGGAAACAGGGGGGATTCGCCCCGGCTGCCCGCCCGCCCGGTTCCAGGGGTCGGAAGAGGCCTTTCCGGGGCACCCGGATGGAACATCCGGGCGGTGCGTTTTCAGCCCCACCGGAGGCCGTTTCCGGGCCCGTTTTTCAGGCCTTGGGGCGGAGGTTCGCGGCCAGCCGTTCGGCCTCCGCGCCCACACCGCCCTCGGGGTCCTTGGCCTTCGCGGTTTCGAACGCGGCGAGCGCCCCTTCGCGGTCGCCGCGGAGCTTCAGCGCCACGCCCACGTTGAGGTGCGCGGCGGCGTTGTCGCGGTCCATGGCGAGCGCCTCGCGGAACAGCGTGAGTGCCTGGTCCACGTCACCCGACAGGAGCGCCTCGCGGCCCGCCTGGACACGCTTGTCCGCGTCGTTGACCAGCTCCACCTCGAACACGCTCTTGCCCACGACGTTGGCCACGAGCACGCGCAGGATGCCGCCCCAGTAGAAGGACAGGCCCTCCGCGGCGACGACGGCGGCCAGGGGCAGGTCGGGCAGCAGCTGCTTGCCCCGGAACTTGAAGCGGACCTTGGTGTAGCGGCCCTTGTTGGTCCAGTGGACCAGCTCGCCGCGGAGCTTCTTGAAGCCAGCCTCCAGTTGGGCCGGGTCGATTTCGAAGGGCAGCACGCGGCCCTGCGGTTCGCCAGCGGGCAGGCTCTTGGGCGCGGCCTCGCGGGGGTCCACCTCCGGGCTGGAGTCGAAGACGGGCTCGGCCTCCAGCACGGGGGGCTTCGGAGAGGACGCGGAGGCGCGGCGGGGCTCGACCTTCTCCACCTTCGCCTTCACTGGCCGGGCCGGTGTCTTCGCGGGCGCGGCGGGGCGCGCGGGCTGCTTCTTGGCCTTCGCGGGGGACTTGCGGGATGCCGTCTTTGCCATGAGGCCACTCTAAGCGACCCACTCCCCCGCCGCTCGTGAAGTCGTGCGAAGACGGCCTCGCTAGACAGGGCCTGGACGGTGGCCCCAGACGCCCACCATGAGGCTGGGCACCAGCACGCCGCCGTTGGAGCGCAGCTCGGCGGTGAGGCGGGCGGCCAGCGTGTCGATGTCCACCTCCATGGCCAGCGCCACGCCCAGCCGCTCCATGTGGGGCAGCAGCGTGCGCACGGTCTCCACCAGGGCGTGCGTGGTCTCCGCGTCCGGCGTCACGCCCAGCCGCCCGCCCACCACGCCGTCATCCACCACCAGCCCGGCCCGCCGCAGCGTGGACACCAGCTCCAGGCCCATGTGGACCTTGATGCCCACGCGTTCGCAGGTGGGCAGCATCCAGTTCCAGACGCGGTTGAACAGCGGCAGCTTCGGGTGCGCCAGGCCCATGGCCGCCAGCTCCAGCTCGTGCAGCGCCAGCACGCCGCCGGGGCGCAGGTGCTCCGCCATGCGGCGGACGAACGTCACCGGGTCCGGCTGGAACATCAGCACCAGCCGGCCGACGATGGCGTCGAAGGGGGCGCCGACAGGCAGGGACTCCAGGCTGCTCTGCTGGAAGCGCACGTGGGGCAGGCCCAGCACTTCGGCGCGGCGCTGGGCGCAGGCGAGGACGCGGGCCTCGCGATCCACGCCCACCACCTCGCCCGTGGGGCCCACCAGCTCCGCGGCGAGGAAGGACACGTCCCCCACCCCGCAGCCCACGTCCAGCACGCGCATGCCGGGCCTGAGGCTGGCCCCGCGCAGCACGCCTTCCGTCAACGGCGCGTACACCTGGGCCTGGAGCATCAGCCGTCGCAGCTCCCGGTCCTCGTTTCCCTGGACGTACTCCGCGGCGGCACTGGTTTCTTCGACACGCATGTGCGACTCCGGGGTTGGAGACGACGCGCACGGTCGCAAGCCCTGGCGTTCTTCGCGCCCTCCCGCCGGTGCCTGGGCAATGACAGGCATCCGCCCACACCTGCGACCCCAGGGCAGGCCTGGCGTTCACTCCCGGACGCCCCCGCCAATGACAATCCAGCCACGAACAACTCCCCACCCTTCCGTCTGTCATTCTTCAAGCCATTGAACGACCCTCCCTCCCGGCGGATGGAGACCGGACGCCAGGAAGGGAGGCCCGACGCATGTCGCGACAGCAGCCCCAGGTCCGGTTCCACGACGATCCCCTGCTATTCATGGAGCAATCGCTCCCCGCTGGGGGTGACGCGCTCTGGCTACCCGGGCGGCAGCTCTGCGTCGCGGAGCCGGCGGCGGCCAAGGCCGTGCTCGTCAATGGCGGCGGGCTGTACGAGGAGCACGCGGACTTCTTCCAGACCGCTGAAGGCATGCTGGGTCCCCGCGCCGTGCAGCAAGAGATTGGACGGGAAGCCCGGTCGCTCTTGAAAGCCTTTCTCGCCTCGCGCGCGGAGCTGCTCCCGGAAACACTCCGCCAATCCCTCTCACCCACCAGCGAATGGCCTCACGCAGGCAACCGGCTGATGTACCGGCACCTCGCGGACGCGCTCGTGGCCCCCGGCAGTCCGGAATCGCTGCGGAACATCGTGGGCGCGGTGGTGGAGCGCGCCGTGCTGGCCGGCGTCCGGGAGCGCACCTCCTGGTGGACCCGATGGCGCTTCCGTCGGCGCGTGCGCCGTGAGCTGGTCCACGCCATCCGGGCCCGGCGCGAGCGGCGTGGCGCGGCGCCCTCCGACCTGTTGGACGTCGTCGTGCGCGCGGCGGACGTCCACGCGTCCGAGGCGCTCCTGGCGGAGGTGTTCCTGTCCTGCGTGTTCGCGGTGACGGGCTCGGTCGGCTTCGCGCTGGGCTGGTCGCTCTACCTGTGGGGCACGCATCCGCGTCCGGACGCGGATCCGTCCGGCGTGGTCCGCGAGGCGCTGCGGCTGTGGCCGGTGGCCTGGATGCTGTCGGTCCGGCCGGCGAAGGCCCACGCCGTGGCGGGCGAGGATGTCACGCCCGACGACACGGTGGTCGTCTGTCCCTACCTGGTCCACCGGCACCCGTCGCACTGGCAGGAGCCCGAGTCCTTCCGGCCGGAGCGGTGGGACGGCGTCCGGTCCCCGCCGGCGTTCATCCCGTTCGGCTGGGGCACACACACCTGTCCCGCCGCGCTCCTCTCCATGGAGCTGGTGGAGGACGTCCTGCGCATCCTGTCCCGCACCTACCAGTGGACGGTCACCGCGCATGGAGCCCGCCCCCACTTCGGTCCCGCGCTGGCGCCGCCGCGCTTCACGCTGAGCGTCCGGCCGCTTCCCCTGTAGCAACCCGCAGAAGGAGGTAATGCCCATGAAGAAGCTGGCCCGTGCCCTGCTGACCGCGCTGTCCATCCGCCGCAAGGACTCCAAGTACATCTGGGTCATGTACCGCAGCATCTGACCTCTTCCGGAAGGAGGCGGATCCCGTCCGCCTCCTTCTCCAGGGGAGTCCCCATGGACGCGGCACCCGAGGAGCCGGACTTCGTTCGCGAGCTGCGTGCGCGGTGTGCCGCGGAGGGCGGAGTCCTGTGGATCCAACCGGATGAGCTGGGCGTGTTCGAACCCGAAGCCGCTCGCGGATTCCACGCGTGCCACTTCGCCGACCTGTCCCTGGCGGACAAGCTCAGCGACGTCGTGCGAGGCCGCCAGAGCGAGCCCTTCTCCTGGAAGGACATTCGCGCCGCGTGGCTCACCCAGCTGCGGCGGCTCTCGGATGGAGAGGGGCTGCGCCAGCTCGAGGAGCGCATGGTGGCGCTGCTGGAGGCCCGGCTGGACCGGCCGCTGGACCTGATGTGGACCGCGCATGAGGTCGTCACCGGCTCGCTGCTGCCGGTGGTGGTGAAGGCCCTGCCCGCGGCGGACCTGGCGCTCGTGCAGCGCGACCAGGAGTTCAAGCTGCGCCGGCTGCTGGGCGCCGGAGGTTCGGGCGCGACGCGATGGGAGGAGCTGCGCTTCGTCCTCGGGCAGGTGCGCAGCGGGAACGCGGTGCGCCGCGAGTTGCGTGGACGCGCCTCCGGCCGCCGTCCCCGTCAGGCGGACCTGCTGGACCCCATCGTGGAGCTACTGCCCACGCTGGGCGTGGACCGCGCCGTCGACGCCGTCACCGCCGTCATCACCGCCATCGCGGGACCGCCCGGCGCCGCGGCCGCGAGCCTGCTGTACGAACTGACGCATCAGCCGGAGCGCGTGGCCCCGCTGGTGGAGGAGCTGGCGCCGCTGTCCGCGGCGGACTTCCTGGAGGACCCCACCCGCACCGCGCCCGCCACCCACCGCTTCGTCAAGGAGGTGCTGCGGATGTGGGGCCCGCCCATGTTCATGACGCGGGAAGCGACCGGAAACCTCCAGGTCGCCGAGACCCGGCTCAAGAAGGGCCAGCGCTTCATCGTCAGTCCGTACCTGCTGCACCATGACCCGAAGCACTGGAACGCGCCGGACACCTTCGCGCCGGAGCGCTGGCTCCCCGAGGCACCGCACGGGGCCTGTCCCCGGTCCAGCTACGTTCCCTTCGGCTGGGCGCCCACGGCGTGCATTGGCGCGGGGCTGGGCACCGCGCAGCTCATGCTCCTCTGCCGGCTCCTGATCCTGCGCTACCGCATCCAGCTGAAGGACCCCGGCGCGGTGCGGATGCGGCTGGCCGCGGTGCCCATGCCCGTGAACTTCCAGGGCACGCTCGTCCCGCGCTGAACACCGGACACCGGGACTTCCGGGTGAAGCACCGGCGAGGTGCACGGCGTGTGGGTTGTCGCGCGACGAAGCCGTGAAACAATCCGCGCCCTCCCCCACCAGGAAGAGCGCATCCATGACGCGTGTCCGGCCCGTCCTCCTCTCCGCCCTGCTGTCTGCCTCCCTCGTCCACGCCGCGCCCGCCGTGCCCGCCGCGGAAGGCGCGTGGCCCCGGGTGCGCAAGGAGCGCCTCCAGAAGCTCTTGCCCCAGGCCATGGCCCGCGCGGGCGTGGACGCGTGGGTGGTGCTCTGCCGCGAGAACGACAACGACCCGCTCGCCGCCCACGTGGGCGGGGAGAACGCGGGAGGCACCGCCGCGTTCCTGTTCCTGCGCGACGGCGACACGCTGCGCTCCACCGCGCTCTCCCCCGAGGGAGAGGCCACCGCGCTCCGGGACATGGGCGTGGTGGACGAGGTGGTGGCCTTCGAGCGCGGCGCGGACGTGAACGCGCTCATCGCCGCGCGGCTGTCCAAGGCGAAGCCGGCGAAGGTGGCCATCAATTCGTCGGAGCGGATGTCCATCGCGGACGGGCTGTCCGCCACGCAGCGCGCGAAGCTGGAGGCGGCGCTGTCCCCCGCGCTGCGCAAGAAGCTGGTGTCCTCCGAGGACCTGGTCTCCGAGTGGCTGTCCGTGAAGACGCCCGAGGAGGTGGACATCATGCGCAAGGCCGCGGACATCACCGCGAAGCTGGAGGAGGAGGCGTACCGCACGGTGGTGCCCGGCAAGACGCGGGACTCGGACGTGGCGCGCTTCCTCAAGAAGCGCATCGCGGAGCTGGGCGTGGGTGACGGGTGGCAGCCGGACCAGAACCCCAACGTGAACAGCGGGCCCACGCGCGGGCACTCGAACGCCACCGACCGCGTCATCCAGCCGGGGGACTTCATCCAGACGGACTTCGGCATCCGCGTGGGTGGCACGTGGGTGACGGACATCCAGCGCTTCGCGTACGTGCTGGCGCCGGGCGAGAAGCAGCCTCCCGCGGAGGCGCTGGCGAAGTGGGAGAAGTCGAAGAAGGGCAGCCGCATCGCGCTCGCGGCGATGAAGCCCGGCGTGCGCGGCTACGACGTGGACAAGGCCCAGCGCGACTGGATGCGTGAAGCGGGCTCCGAGCCCGTGATGTGGGGCACCGGTCATCCCGTGGGCTACTGGGCCCACGACGCAGGCCCCGCCCTGTCCGGCGCGGCGTCCGGCAAGCCGCCCGCGGGCTCCGCGCTGCGCAAGCTCCAGCCCGGACAGGTGTTCGCCTTCGACGGCTTCTACGCGTGGAAGGACGGCAGCAGCCCGGACGCGCTGCGCATCCTCTCCGTGGAGGAGATGGCCGTCATCACGGAGACCGGCGCCGAATACCTCAACCCACCCCAGGAGCAGCTCATCCTCATCCCGTCCCCTGTCACGCCCTCGAAACACTGAGAGCCCTGATGGGCCCGCCACGCCCACACCCTACGACGGGGGTGGTCTCGACCCCGCGACTTGCCCGGTGGGGTGTGGCGCGCGGACGCGCGGGCTCGGATACACTCGTGCGCATCGGCGCGCCACTCAGGCGCTGGAGGACCGCCCATGCCAACCGTGCTGGTCATCGACGATGACCTCTTCGTGCTCGCGACCGTGGGCGACACCCTTCGGGGTGCGGGCTACACGGTGCTCACGGTGCAGTCCCCCGTCGAGGCCTTCCACCTGGACCTCTCCGGCATCGCCGCCATCCTGTGCGACTACAACATGCCGGACATGAACGGCTCCGACGTGCTTGTCGCCATGCGCGAGCTGCAGGAGTGCCGCGCGCCGTTCATCTTCCTCACCGGCCACTCGGATCTGGATGACCTGCTGCCCGTGGCCATCCGCTACGGCGCGGAGCTGCTGCCCAAGCCGGTGGATCCCGCGGAGCTGACGCGGCTGTTGCGCAAGCAGATCGCCGCCTGAGCCGTTCCGCGCGCATCGGGCCCGTGCGACTCAAGGTCCTCACCCTGAACGTGGCACACGGTGCGCCGTTCGCCGTGCCCATGCCCTTCCTGCGGCGGCGGTCCGCGCTGCTGGGCACGCTGGACCGGGTGGCGGCGCTGCTCGCGCGAGAAGGCGCGGACGTGGTGGCGTTGCAGGAGGCGGACCGCTCCAGCCTCTTCAGCGGACGGGTGGATCAGGTGGCCCGCATCGCGGAGCAGGCCGGGTATCCGCACGTGCATCACGGCGTGCACTCCGGCGTCCCCGGGTTGTTCGCGCAGGGCACCGCGCTGATGAGCCGGCTGCCGCTGGAGTCATGCGACACTGCGCACTTCGGGCGCGACCGGCGCGTGGACAAGGGCTACGTCGTGGCCACGCTCTCCGGAGAGTACGGACCGGAGCTCGTGTCCCTGCACCTGGATCCGTTCTCCTCGGCGGTGCGGCGGCGGCAGGTGGACCAGCTCGTCCACGCTTTGCGCCAGCGGCCACAGCGGCCTCGCGTGGTGATGGGCGACTTCAACGCGGAGGACGTGGACGGTCCCGTGGTCCGCCTGTGCGCGGAGCTGGGACTGCACACGCCCTCCGAAGGCGAGCCCACGTATCCCGTTCCGCACGCGCGTCAGCGCCTGGACCAGGTGCTCATCTCCCACGCCCTGCGCTTCACCCGCTACGAGCGTCTGCCCGCCGCCGTCTCCGACCACCACGCCGTGGTGGCCGAGCTGGTGTCCTGATCAGCCGAGCACGGCGACGAGCTGACGGCACTGCGCGAGCAGCGTGCCGTCCTCCGCCCAGAGGAGCTGGGTCTCCTCCGTGTAGCCGTCCGCCGCCTGGCGCGAGCGGCCGGTGCGCAGGAAGTGCGCGTCTGGCGCGACGCCCTTCACCGGGAACGGCTGGAAGAACTGCACGCTGAAGTCCACGGACGCCGCCGCGCGGAAGCCGTCCAGCCGCGACAGCACGGACGGCGGATACGCATCCATCAACCCCACGCACAGCGCCGAGTCCAGCGCCGTGGGAACGCGAGGCCGCAGCCACCCGCCCACCTCCGCCTCGAGCCCGCCCGAGTACGGCGCCGAGCCCACGCAATAGCGGTACTCGAAGAAGCGGCAGAAGTCCGGCATGGGCACGTCGTCGGGGACGGGCGTGAGCGCCCCGGGCGCGGGCACCTTGGGCATGACGAAGTCCATGTACTCGGGGGCTCCACCGCGAGCGGCGCCGAAGGTCGCCGTGGCGACGGCCACCACCACGCCGCCGCTCTCCACCCGCGCGGTGGCGTGGGTGACGAACTTGCCGGCGCGCTCGATGCGCGTGTGCAGGTCCGCCACGCCCTCCGCCGCGGGCGAGCAGAAGTGCACGGTGAACGAGCGCACCTGCCTGTTGGCGTCGTTGAGGTGGTGCTCCAGCGCGCGCAGCACCTGTCCCGCCACCACGCCGCCGTAGGCGCCCCGGCCCTGATACCAGGGCGCCTCGTAGCGCGAGCGGTAGTGCCCGGGTTCCAGCGGTTCAACAAGGGTGGCAGCGAGGAAGGGCGCGGTCATGATGCACCGCATCCTAGTGTCCCCGGCATGGATGTCCCGGGGAACTCCACGCCCGGCCGGCTGGCACTACCAGACGAGCTCACGCAGCGTGGTGCCTTGACTGACGGGCACCCACTGGAGCACGCGCTTGCTCAGCCGGGGGTAGGGGCATTCCGGTTCAGCGATGAAGAGGAAGCTGAAGGCCTCCCCGCCAGGACGCACCTCGGTGGTGGAGAGGAGCGTCTCCGGTCCCTTGCCATCATTATCGGAGAAAGCGACCGTGAGATCCGTCCTCTCCGACGGCGGCTCCAGGTCGCCGGGGAGGGTTCCCGTCGGCGTCAGGGGCCTGGCCAGAATCCAGCTCAGGGGAAGGTCCACCTCCAGCCGGTCAGGAGCGATCCACCGGACGGGAGGAAGCGACGTGTCCTTGCGGTCGGGCGGCTGGAGCCAGGTGGCCACGGGCTTTCCATCGGCGGTGCGTGCCACGCCCAACCGCACCGGACGCGCGGAACCCGCCTTCCCTTCGCGCCACCACAGCTCCAGGTGATCCGCCACGAGGATGGCCTTCACGCGGGTGTCGGTGGCCGGCACCGGATGGTCGTCCTGGAGCGACGCGATGAGCGTCACCGCGTCGCCCTTGCGCAGCCACTGCACCTTCAGGTTCGCATCCGAGGGGCCTCCCCAGTCCTTCGAGCCCCAGCTCGGCCAGACCGGCGCGGGGGGCGCCGGAACCTTCGTGCCGGAGGCGAGCATCGCGGCGGACCGCACGGGGGGCGACTCTTGGCCTGAATCGATGTCGCCGCCGTCCGTGGGCGTGGCATTGCCCGCTTCGAAGGAGATGCGCTCCGCTTCCTGCCGCACCAGGTCCACGACCTGGATGTGGTGCTGATCCAGGGTCCTGCTGCTCGTCAGCAGCGGCCCCTTCTTGTCGAAGCGGAGGAATGCCTCTGCCCGGAAGCCCGTCGGGGCGCTCATGCCAACGAGCAGGAGCTTCAGGGGATTCACCGCGCTCGGGAGGAGAGCCCTCGGGCACTCGGCGAACCCGGGGCCCAGCCCCTGGCCGCGCAAGGCAAAGCGCTCACCGGTGGCGAGCCCCACCAGGATGACAGGCGCGGTGGTGACCCATTCCTTGGGTGTCTCGAAGACGTAGCAGGCGACGTCGTCCTCCTGGCCATCCCCATCCAGGTCCACCTGGAAGCGCTCGCGGACGAAGGCCTTCTCCGCCTTCACGCGCGCATCGAACCAGGCACCGAAGGACTGGGGAGCCGAGGCGGCCGCAGTGGCCGCGACGAGGAGACCGAGCAACGAAAACCCATGGAGCGTGTGCATGAAGGACCGTGGCTCAGCCCTGGTACGACTCGTCCTGTTCGATGCGGCTGAGCACCCAGTCGAACTCGCCGGAGGTCACGCGCGCCTGGCAGTGCGTGCAGTGGCCCGCCATGTTGATGGACAGCGGCGCGCCGCACGACGGGCACTGCTTCTGAGTGGAGGGCTTGCCCTGCACGCCCCGGCCGCGGATGAGCGTCCAGTACTCGCTGTAGGCGCGCTCGCGGGAACGGCTGCCACCCACGACCTGTCCGTCCCGGTCCCGCACCGTGTAGTCCAGGCTGGAGGCGAACACGCGCAGGGTGACGGCGTCGAAGTACTCATCCCGCGTCACGCGCGCGAGCACCATGTTCGTGATGTGCGCGTTCTCCGTGATGTTGCGCAGGCCCGCCGCACGGTAGGCGTTGATCCAGTACAGCTGCGTCTGGAAGAGGTTGTCGCTGAGGAAGGGCCGCATGCCCTTCCACTCGCGCGCGGCCCACGCGGTCTGCATCTCGTGGAAGATGAACTCCAGGCGCTTGCGCAGCGCCAGCGGCGTCGCCTCCGGGTCGTCATGCAGCAGCGCGTTCAGCCGCTCCTGCGCGCGCGAGTCCTTCACGGTGGGCAGCTCCGTGCCCTGCTCCTCCGTGGTGCCGGTGAGCTGCGGGCCGCGCCGCTCGCGCTCCTGCGACGCCACGCGCGTCACCACCCAGTCGAACTCGCCGGTGTTCACCACCGTGTCGCAGTACGAGCACTTGTGGCCGTGCACGGACTCCAGCGGCGCGCCGCAGTTCGGGCACTTGAACGCACGCGCGTCCTCGGGCGCCCGGGACTTCGCGGACGCGTCGCGCTCCAGCAGCCACTCCTCCGCGACGTACCAGCTCTGCTCGGAGCCGGAGGTGACCTCCGTGTAGTTGGCCTCGAAGCGCAGGACGACGCGGACGCGCCGGCTGTTCGCGCTCACGCCCTCCACGGCCTCGTAGGTGACGGCGCCCACCACCACGGCCTTCACCGCGTCCGGGGTGCCCAACTGCTGGAGCGAAGCGATGGCGCCGTCGGACAGCCAGCCGCCCAGCGTGTCCAGGCGTCCGCCGCCGCGCGCCTCGTGCACGCGGGCGAAGAGCGAATAGACGAAGTCCTCGAAGAGGACGATGGAGAACTCCGGATCCAACGGCTGCGTCGACCCGTCCGAACCCTTGGGCCCCACGCGGGCCAGGCGCGCGAGCTTCGTGCGCAGCGAGCCCTGGCGCTGGGGCGGCGGAGGCGCATGGGGCGTGGTGGTGCTCCAGTCCTTCTCACTCGCGCCCGTCTTCAGGTTCATGACGACGATGGCCACCACGCCCATGACGACGATGAGCAGGCAGAAGCCCCCGAACGCTCCACCGCCATCCGAGGATGACGAACCGCTGGAGCTGTAGGAGCGAGGGCCGGAGCTGTACGAGGACCGGCTGCTGCTGGAGCCGAAGGAGGACGATGAGCTGCGGCTGCTGGAGCTGGACGAACTGCGGCTGCTCGACGAACTGCGGCTGCTGGAGCTGGACGAACTGCGGCTGGAGCCCCGGTAGGTGCTGCCGCCACCAGGGCGCGCCTCGGCGTCCGGGAGGGAGGCCAGGCCCAGCCCGAGGAACAGCGCGACGGCGAGGAGGAGGACGGAGTGGGCGCGCCTCACGCCACGGCTCCGGGCATGTCCGGCAGTTCGTTCACGTCATCCTCCAGGCGGGGCAGCACGCGCGAAAGCGGTGCCTGGATGCGGCGCAGGGCCTGGAGGAAGGGCTCGGGCGCGGTGGACGCGGACAGCGCGGCGGACAGCTGCGTGAGCGCGTCCTGCCACTCGGCGCCCATGAGCGAGGTGTCCACGCCGTAGTCGGTGACGACCTCCACGCGGCGCTCGAGGAGGGAGACGAACACCAGGATGCCGGTGCGGCGCGACGTGTGCGAAACGCCCAGCTCCGTGAAGGCGGCCTTCGCGGCGGTGCGCACGGAGTCCTCCTGGAGCTTGCGCGGGGTGAGCGCGCGGCGCAGCGACGGCAGCAGGCGGCCGCCCATCACGCCCGCGGCGTAGGACAGGAGCACCACGGGCGGGAAGGCGAAGAGGTGGACCTCCTGCGGGATGAACAGGAGGACCAACAGCATGACGAAGGCGACGGCCGCGCCCAGTCGTGCATCGGTGTGGGCGTAGTCGCCGGAGACGCGGCGCACGGACACCACGACCTCCGCGGCGGTCTGGGACTCAATGGCCGCGACGGCTTCCGCGGCCTGGGTGCGTGCGGCGTCTTCGAGGAAGGTCGTGGCCATCGTGGGCAGGCACTATAGCCAACCCACGCGACACGCTCCTACGAGGGCAGCTCCCAGCCGATGGTGTGCTGGCCGTGCTTCTTCAGCGCGGCGTTGGTGGTGCTGTACGGCTTGCTGCCGAAGAAACCCTTGCTGGCGGACAGCGGCGAGGGGTGCACGCCCTCCAGGACGACGTGGCGCTTCGCGTCGATGAGGGCCTTCTTCTTCTGCGCGGGCTTGCCCCAGAGCAGGAAGACGACGGGGTCCTCCTTGGCGCTGACGGCGCGGATGACGGCGTCGGTGAAGGGCTCCCAGCCGTGCTTCGCGTGGCTGTTGGGGGAGGCCTGGCGCACGGTGAGCACGGTGTTGAGCAGGAACACGCCCTGCTTCGCCCAAGGGATGAGCGACCCGTCGCGAGGCTTCGGCGCGCCCACGTCGCTGTGGAGTTCCTTGAACATGTTCACGAGCGAGGGAGGAGGAGGCACGCCGGGCTGGACGGAGAAGGCGAGTCCATGGGCCTGACCGGGGCCGTGGTAGGGGTCCTGGCCCAGGAGCAGCACGCGCACGTCCGCGTAGGGCGTGAAGCGGAACGCGGAGAACACGTCCTCCTCCGACGGGAACACGGTGTGTTCCTGGCGCTCCTTGCGCACGAATTTCTCCAACTCCGTGAACGACGGAGCGTGGATGGCGTCCTGCAGTACTTCCTTCCAGTCCTCGGGCAACCCGTCCGCCAGGCTCATTGTGTCCCTCCGTGGGCCGCACCCTAGACCAGCGCGTGCGTTCTGAGGCGGCCCGCTTAGGGATTGGGGCTCCCGGCATCCAGCCACTGGGATGGAAACGAGGGCTGCGGCTCGCCCCAGGAGGTGTCTCCCACGGGGATGGACGGGTCCGAAGGGCCGGTGGGTACACCTGCATCGGTGCCGCCAGGGACGAGCGGTCCATCCGGCTCGCCATCATGGAGCCGCCGCAGGATGCATCCGTCCGACAGTCGGACCGCGTAGGTGGCGCCTCCGTCCAGCAGCAGCCCGCTGGGTTCACAGGCGCGCGGGTCCAGGTCCATGCGAATGAAGACGATGTCTCCTTCACGGAGGATCCGGATGAGGTGGGCCTCCCTCCTGCTCCAACAGGGCTGGCCTTCCTGTTGGCGGGGAAGGAAGTCATCGGCCGCCACAACCATGGCCCGAAGCAGGCTGCCCTCCAGCGAGTACGGCTGCCCCGGCGCCCCGATGGTCAGCGCCTCTCGCGCGAACATCTCCGGGAAGACGATGGAGCGGTCCTCCGACGCCAGCGAATCGGACGGACTCGTCTCGCGTCGCATGCACCCGGCGCATAGGACCACGCCTACGAGCAGCAGCCGCTTCATGGTCCGGGCTCGGGCCGCACGAGGTCCGGGTCGAGCACGGTGGAGGACGCGCAGCCCCCAAGCCAGCACACCAGGCAGCACCACCAGGGACCGCGCATGGGCTGGCACTCCTTCCCCGAAAACGGAGGGCGGATGACCGCCCCTGGGCGGCATCGTGCCGGAACGCTGCACCGGAAAGCGAGCAGGCACTCAAGGCGGGAGCTTGGGGCCCGGGCCGGAGCGCGCTAGCCTTGCTCCCGCCATGACGATGTACACCGAGTCGCTCCGCGCCTTTCTCAAGCCCGTCCTCCCCTACCTGGACGACGAGTCGGTGTCGGAAATCATGATCAACGGCCCCACCGACGTGTGGATCGAACGCAAGGGCCGGTTGATCAAGACGGATGCCTTCTTCTCCGAAGAAGGTCTGATCGGCGCCGCGCGCAACATGGCCCAGTTCGTGGGCCGCCCCCTGTCCGAGGAGCGACCCCGCCTGGACGCGCGCCTGCCCGACGGCAGCCGCATCCACGTGGTGATTCCGCCCATCGCGCGCAACGGCACCACCATCTCCATCCGCAAGTTCTTCAAGGACAAGCTGACCATCGACTCGCTGTTGAAGTTCAAGTCGCTGACCAAGCCCATGGCGCGCCTCATCGAGGCCGGCATCGCCACCAAGCTCAACATGCTGGTGGCCGGCGGCACGGGCTCCGGCAAGACGACGCTGCTCAACATCGTCTCGTCCCTCATCCCGGACGAAGAGCGCATCCTCACCATCGAGGACTCCGCCGAGCTCCAGCTCAACCAGTCCCACATCGTGGCCTTCGAATCCCGCCCCGCCGACAAGTTCGGCAAGGGCGCCGTGGACATGGGAGACCTGCTGCACTCCGCGCTGCGTCTGCGCCCCGACCGCATCGTGGTGGGCGAGGTGCGCGGCGGCGAGGCCTTCCACCTCATGCAGGCCATGAACACCGGCCACGGCGGCTCGCTGGCCACCACACACGCGAACACGCCCACGGACACGCTGCGCCGCATCGAGTCCCTGTGCCTCATGTCGTCCGTGGAGCTGCCCATGGTCGCCGTGCGCGCCCAGGTGGCCAGCGCCATCAACTTCGTCATCTGCTGCGAGCGCCTCCACGACGGCAGCCGCAAGACGATTGCCCTGTCGGAGGTGCTGCCCCTCAACGAGAAGGGCGAGTACCGCACCCAGGACATCTTCGTCTTCACGCCCGTCGCCAAGGACGAGCACGAGAACATCCTGGGCTACCACGCGCCCACCGGCATCATCCCCAACTTCATCCAGAAGGCGCGCGCGTACGGCTTCGACGACCTGGATGACGCCTTCTTCGACCCGGCCACCTACGGAGTGCCGCCCCCGCCCAGCTTCCACGTGGGCGAGGCGTACGCCCTGCGCTGGGCCCCGTCCCTGAAGCACCGCGAGCAGGGACTGCCGGACCCCGCGCACTTCAAGGAGGACTGGGCGAAGTTCGAGCAGGTGCTCCGCAACGCGGCCCCGGACGGCCCGGTCGCCGGACCCAAGCCCGCTGCCACCCCGCCCAAGCCCCTGTCTCTTATACAATCTCCGAGCCCACGAGACATGCGCAGAGCGC
>NZ_RAWN01000048.1:0-54111 GCF_003668895.1 Corallococcus sp. AB045 | reverse complement strand
CCACCCTCCGCCGTGTGCTCGGCAGCCGACCCTCCCACACGCGAGGTGTTGGCTGCCGTACGCTCCATTCTCAACTTCCGGAATTTGAGAGCGGAGGCCTCAACGGATCAAAACGGGTGCGTTTTTACGCGTAGGGAATGGGACGCCAGGGTGGGTCCAAATCGCCCCGTCGCCGGCCGGTTTCCGGGGTGGCGGGTTCGCGGGAGGAGGTTCCTCATGAGCGCAGGAGCGTCGTCTGGCGCCGGCCGTGTCCGGTGGGTTGCGGAGGGTTGGCCGTGGTGAGTGGGCCGGTGCTGGTCACGGGGCCCACGGGCAACGTGGGGCGTGCGGTGGTGCGCGCGCTCCTGGCCGAAGGGGTGGCGGTGCGCGCGGCGGTGAAGTCGCCGGAGCACACGGTGTCGCTGCTCAAGGAGATGGATGGGGACGTGATGCCGATGCCGCTGGACTTCCTGCGGCCGGAGACGTTCCTCCCCGCGCTGGAGGGTGTGCGGGGCGTGTTCCTGATGCATCCGCCGGCCATCGCCCACGCGGAAGGGACGCTCACCGCGTTCATCGACGCGGCCGCCACGCAGGGCGTGAAGCAGGTGGTGTTCCTGTCCATGGCGGGCGCGGAGACGCGCGCATGGGCGCCGCACCACGCGGTGGAGGCGCACCTGATGCGCTCCAACATCGGGTGGACGCTGCTGCGCCCGGCGTTCTTCGCGCAGAACCTGGGGGACGCGTACCGCGAGGACATCCGCCAGGACGGCCGGCTCTACATGCCCGCGGGCCACGGCAAGGTGGCCTTCGTGGACGTGCGCGACGTGGGCGAAGTGGCGGCGCGGGCGCTCCTGGACACGTCGCTGCGCAACCGCGCCTTCACGCTCACCGGGCTGGAGGCGGTGACGTTCGAGGAGGTCGCGTCGGTGCTGTCGGAGGTGCTGGGCCGGCCCATCCGCTACGTGCCCGCGTCGGTGCCCGGCTACGTGCGCCACCTGCACCAGCGCCGGCTGTCATGGGGCCAATTGGGCATGCAGACGCTGATGCACGTGGGGCTTCGCTTCGGGAAGGCGGAGCAGGTGGACCCCACGCTCACCAACCTGCTGGGCCGTCCCACGCGCACGGTGCGCCAGTACATCGAGGACCACGCGCCGCTCTGGCGCTGACGAGGCTCCGGCGCGCTCAGGCGTACCAGAGTGCCCACGCGATGAGCACGACCTGGAGCGGCAGCCGCGCCCAGAGCAGGGACCGGGGAATCTTCCGGAACTGCTCCGGGTGCTGGGCCATGTAGATGTTCGCGGGGAACACCGCCACGAACAGCGCGACGAGTCCCCAGGCCGCGAGCCGCGTGGTGGCGGGCACCAGCAGGAAGATGCCCAGCAGCACCTCCGCCACGCCGCTCAGCAGCACCAGCTCCCGGGGGCGGGGCAGGTACGGCGGCATGATGCGCATGTACATGCGGGGCTTGAGGAAGTGGTTCACCCCCGCGGCGACCATGAACAGCGCGAGCACGTACTGCAGGATGGTTTTCACGTCCATGGGCGGTGGGGGCTCCTCGCGCGGCATCGAACCCCGCGCGAGGCGCCTGAGTCCACGCCTACTTTCCGGCGAACGCCTCCGCGACGATGGCGCGCGCCTCCTGGACGATGGTGTCCAGGTGCGCCTGGTCGCGGAAGCTCTCCGCGTAGATTTTGTACACATCCTCCGTGCCGGACGGACGCGCGGCGAACCAGCCGTTCTCCGTCGTCACCTTGAGGCCGCCCAGGTCCGCGTTGTTGCCCGGCGCGCGCGTGAGGCGCTGGAGGATGGGCTCGCCCGCGAGCGTCGTGGCCTTCACCGCCTCCGGCGACAGCTTCTTCAGCGCGGCCTTCTGCGCGGACGTGGCCGGCTGGTCGATGCGCGTGTACAGCGGCGCGCCGAACTTCTTCGCCAGCTCCTGGTAGTGCTCGCCGGGGTCCTTGCCGGTGCGCGCCAGGATTTCCGCCGCGAGCAGGTCCAGGATGATGCCGTCCTTGTCCGTGGTCCACACGGTGCCGTCCTTGCGCAGGAAGGACGCGCCCGCGCTCTCCTCGCCGCCAAAGCCCAGCGAGCCGTCCAGCAGTCCGTCCACGAACCACTTGAAGCCCACCGGCACCTCCACCACGCGGCGGCCCAGGTCCTTGCCCACGCGGTCGATGAGGCTGCTGCTCACCAGCGTCTTGCCCACCGCCGCGTCCGCCTTCCAGCCCGGCCGGTTGCGGAAGAGGTAGTTGATGGCGACCGACAGGTAGTGGTTCGGGTTCATCAACCCCATGCTGCGGGTGACGATGCCGTGGCGGTCGGAGTCCGTGTCGTTGCCGAACGCGAGCGCGTACTGGTCCTTGAGCTTCACCAGGTTCGCCATCGCGTACGGCGACGAGCAGTCCATGCGGATCTTCCCGTCATGGTCCGCGGGCATGAAGCCGAAGGTGGGGTCCACGGTGGGGTTCACCACCGTGAGGTCCAGGCCGTACTTCTGTGCGATCGGCGCCCAGTACTCCAGATTGGAGCCGCCCAGCGGATCCGCGCCCAGCTTCAGCTTCGCGCCCCGGATGACGTCCAGGTCCACCACGTTCGCCAGGTCCGCCACGTACGGGGTGATGAAGTCGTACGCCTTCACCGTGGCGCTCGCGCGAGCCCGCTCGTAGGGGACGCGCTGCACGCCCTTGTTGCCCGCGGCCATCAGTTCGTTGGCGCGCTTCTCCACCAGCGAGGTGACGTTGGTGTCGGCGGGGCCGCCGTTGGGCGGGTTGTACTTGATGCCGCCGTCCTCCGGCGGGTTGTGGGACGGGGTGATGACGATGCCGTCCGCGAGCCCGCTCGTGCGGCCCCGGTTGTACGTGAGGATGGCGTGGGAGATGACCGGCGTGGGCGTGGCGCCGTCCGTGTAGCGGACCTCCACGCCGTGGGCGGCCAGCACCTCCAGCGTGGTGCGCTGGGCGGGCTCGGAGAGGGCGTGCGTGTCCATGCCCAGGAACAGCGGGCCGTCATGGCCCTGCTGCTTGCGGTACTCGCACAGGGCCTGCGCCACCGCGAGGATGTGCGCCTCGTTGAAGCTGCGGCGCGCGGCGCTCCCCCGGTGACCGGAGGTGCCGAAGGCCACGCGCTGCTCGGCCACGGACGCGTCGGGCGTGTCGTCGTAGTACTGCGCGCGCAGCTTCTCGGGGTTGATCAGCAGGTCGCGCGAAAGGGGCTTGCCAGCGGAAGGGTGGGCCATGACGGGGCAACCCTAGCCGCGCGCGCATTCAGAGGGGAGCCGAAGTCACAGGCCCTGTCGCGAGCCTCACCCGTCTTGACGCGCTCCGTCCAGTAGCGGGCGGGGTGCGGGCGGTCGGGACGGGGGCGCGTGTCCGGAAGCCGTCAGCGCGCCACGGCGACGGAGGCCGCGGGCGGGGCGGCCTCGGGCGCGGGGGGCTCGTCCTCCTGGGGCTGGGCGGCGTGCTCCGGCAGGAACATCAGCAGCACCAGCGCGGGGATGGCCGCCGCGGCGGTGAAGGCGAAGAACGTGGGCCAGCCCATCCACGTGGCCAGGAAGCCGGACATGGAGCCGATGAGCCGGTTGGCGATGGTGCCCAGCGCGGACAAGAGCGCGTACTGCGTGGCGCTGAAGCTCTTGTGGCACAGCGACATGATGAAGGCCGCGAACGCCGTCACGCCCAGGCCCGTGCACACGTTGTCCACCGCGATGGCGCCCGCGAGCATCAGGTCGTTCTTGCCCACCAGCGCCAGCGCCATGAAGGCCAGGTTGGTGAGGCCCTGCGCGGCGCCGAAGATGAACAGCGCGCGGCGCATGCTGAGCTTCACCATCAGCACGCCGCCCAGCAGGCCGCCGCTGATGGTGGCCACCATGCCCAGCGTCTTGCTGAGCGTGCCAATCTCCGTGTTGGAGAACCCCAGCTCGATGTAGAAGGGCGTCACCATGCTGGCGGCGATGCCATCCCCCAGCTTGTAGAGCACCAGGAACGCCAGCACCCCCAGCGCGTACTTGCGGCGGAAGTAGTCCACGAAGGGCCGCACGACGGCATCCGCCAGGTTGCGCGGAGGCCGCACGCTCTGGGGCTCCGGGGCCAGCAGCGTGGCCACCACGCCCACGCCCATGAGCAGGCCCATCACGTAGTACGTCTGGGACCAGCCCAGGTGATCCGACAGGATGAACGCGAGCCCGCCCGCCACGAGCATGCCCAGCCGGTAGCCGGTGACGTACATCGAGTTGCCCAGCCCGCGCTCCTCCATGGGGAGGATGTCCGTGCGCCACGCGTCCGCGACGATGTCCTGGCTGGCGGACAGGAACGTCACCACCACCGCCATGCACGCCATGGCCAGCGGGGCGTCCTTCGGGTTCACCAGGCCCATGGCGGCGATGGCGCCCATGAGCAGCACCTGCGTGAGCAGCATCCAGCCGCGCCGCCGGCCCAGGAAGGGCAGGGTGTAGCGGTCCATCAGCGGCGCCCACAGCACCTTGAAGGTGTAGGGCAGCGCCACCAGGCTGAAGATGCCAATCGTCTTGAGATTGACCCCCTCGTTCTTCATCCACGCGGACAGCGTGACGCCGGTCAGCCACAGGGGGAGGCCGGACGCGAAGCCGACGGCGATCAGGAGCCAGATGCGCCGGCTCTTCAAGACGGTGAGAAGCGAGGAGTTGGGCATGGGGGCGCGGGAAACCGCCGCCAGCATAGAGAATCCACCCCGCGCGTCACCTTCCAACGGCCAGGGACTGTCCGCCCGGCTGCTGTCCGGCCCTGAGCCCGGGCGGCCTCTTCAGGGCTTCGGGTCCAGCGCGGACACGTCCGGACAGGTGCGGCGGTCGCCCTCGGTGGGGGTGATGAAGTCCCAGTTGCGCTGCATGAACGTGATTCGCGTCCGGGTGTCCCAGCACTCCGTGTACTGCGCGCCCTTCGCGTCCCCGTCCAGGATGTTGAGCACCAGCACGCCCCGGCCATCCGGCGTCCAGCGCGCCAGGATGTCCAGCGTCTCCAGGAGCCCGCCGGGAATCAGGTCCGTGCTCGGCAACCGGAACGCCATCTCCCCCAGGCCCTCGGGCGTCTGACGCGACGCATAGCGGGTGTTGGGTATGGCGGCGCCCGCGCCGGTGAAGAGCAGCTCCACTCGCGTGGGCAGCGCCTTCGTCTGGTAGTCGATGTCCAGCCGGTCCACGGTGTTCGCGTCCCCCGTGTCCATGCCGTGCGCGCGGGCCGCCTTGAGGTCCAGCGCGAGCGTACCGGTCCCCTTGCGGATGCCGCCGTCCGCCTTGAAGGTGCCGGGCAGGTAGGTCCACCACGCGTCCTCGCCACCGCCCCGGGGGCGGAATTGGAGGAGGTACTCGAAGGAGGCGTCCTGGCGCTCCATCACGAAGCGCAGCTCGTGGCCCGGGTGATCGTCGGAGGGGAAGGGGCCCCAGATGCGCCGGTCGGTTTCGCGCGTGGTGGGCGGGGCGTTTCGGAACAGCTCCAGCAGGGCGAGCAGGCTGTCCACGCTGGTGTTGAACCGCGTGCCCTCTTGGTAGGCCTGGAGGGCGAGCTCCGACGTGCCGCCCAGCACCAGCGACGCGCTCAGCCGCTGGTTGCGCGTGCCCAGGCCCTGGCCGGAGCGGGCGGTGTCCGGCAGCTTCGCGGCCAGGTCCTCGCGCTGGGGCAGGGCGTTCTGGAACTCCAGGTCGTCGTTGGAGAAGTCGCCGCCGCACGCGACCGCGAGGAGGCAGCAGAGGGCCAGGGCTGGGGTTCGCATCACGTGCTCCCTCATGGCTCGTACGTGAGGAGCGCGGCCAGCTCCCAGAACCCCAGGGAGCGCTGCGCGTCGACGGTGTATTGGAGGTACTGCAGGCGGCTGCGCGCGGTGAGGTTCAACTTCCGCGTGAGCTGGAAGCGCGCGCCCGTCGCCAGGCCCGGTGACACCATGGCGAAGCGTTGATCCGGGAACGCCGCGTCATCGAACTTGCGGCCCATGATGAGGTACGCGACGCGCACGCCCACGAAGGGGGCGACGCGGCCCACGGGCCACTCGGCGGTGAGGCTGGTGCCCACGTTCACCACGGAGTAGCGGTACGCCGGGCCCGCCAGCGTGGGCAGTGACAGCACGCCATTCGTGCCGCCCACCGCCGCGTCGAAGCCCCAGACCCAGTCGCGGCGGAAGTAGTCGTGCAGCTCGGCCTCCGCGCCGAAGAGGGGCACGGAGAGGAAGAGGGACTGGCGCGTCTGGGCGTCGAAGAAGGACTGGAAGCCGCCGGTGAGGCCGAAAGTCCACCACGCGCCCTTGTCCAGCATCGCCCCCTTCACGGGGTCGTCGGAGAAGGGCGCGTCCTTGAAGCGCGGCTCCTGCAGGATGGTCGTGCGTCCGCGAGCGACCTCCACCTCGCCGATGCGCAGCCGGTCGCTGAGCCGGCGCTTCACGCGGTAGGTGCCGGGGGCCAGGGCCACGCGGCGCTCGGTGTCCGCGGCCTTGTCCAGCTCCGCGACCACGAGGCCGCCCGGATCCACGAAGTAGTAGGAGCCCGCGGGGGCGTTGCCGGGGACGACCAGGCCTTCGGCGCTCGCGCGCAGGTCGGTGAGGACCAGGTCGCCGTTGCCCGCGAGGTCGTAGCTGAACGTGGGGTGCTGGGGGCCCGCGCTGCTGTCGGCCGTGTCCGCGACCGTGCGGGCGTAGGCGTGTGAATACGCCTCGAAGAGCGTCACGCGTCCGTCGCCACTGCGGTCCGCGTCTCCCAGGAGGCCGCTGGCCAGGTGATGGGAGAAGTAGCTGCCGCCCAGCGTATCCGACTCCTGCGAGTCCTCGTCCGCGGCGCTGGAGGTGAGGATGACGACACCCCGGGCATCGCGTGCCGCGCCGGACTCCACGTCGAAGGCCGGGGCCTTGCGAGCCCCCTTGGTGCGGGTGAGCGCACCGGAGCGGCAGGAGTCGAGGATGGCGATGCGGATGTCCACGGGCGCGTCCGCCAGCCGGCGCTTGAGCGCATCGAAGGCGAGCCGCGAATCACCCAGCCGCAGCGCGCCATCCTTCGCGTGACCGGAGTAGTAGACGAACAGCGCGGTGCGCTCGCCGCGAGCCTGGGCCGCGCGGGCCCGTTGCTCCAGCTCCGACAGCGCGCCGAGGAAGTCCTTCGCGTCGTCATCCAGGAGGAGCTTCGCGTCGGCCGGAGACACGCCGCCCAGCCGCGTGAGCAGGTCGTGCATCTTGCGCGCATCGTCGCGCGCGTAGCTCAAGGGCCGCGTGTCCGCGCCGCCCGTGTCATTGCCCGCGATGAGCGCGAAGCGGTGCAGTGTGTCCGCCTGCGCGGTGCTGGAGGCCAGGACCAGCGCGGGAATCGACGCCCGCATCGCCGCGACCCACGAACGACCGAGCCCTGACGCGCGAGCAGGCACTGTGCACGCCGACGAGGCGCTCCACGGCGCACGCCACGCCCCTGGAGCGAGGAGTCGCGTGAACGCGGCCCGTGCCCAGGCCGCAACGGGAGCGAGCACCTGTTTCACAGGGCCGTCGCTCATGGCTTCAGCAAGATCCACTGCGTCTGCGCACCCGCCACGTCCAGCGGGGCCATGCGTGTGACATCTCGGCCCGCGGCGACGAAGGCCTTCCGGGCCGCGTCACTCAGTGCGTCCATGGACACGGGCGCGTCCGTCAGCACCAGCACCACGCGCTCCGCACCCGCGCCGGTGAACTCCACGCTCTCCGGCAGCCAGCGCTGCCCCGCGCTCGGCTCTACCGAGAGGCTGTCCCCGGACTCCGGATACAGCGGCGTCACCTCGCCCTGCGCATCCACCGACAGCGCCGCCACGTAGCGGTACGCGTCCGCCGTGTAGCCCAGCCGCACGCGCTCACCGGGTTGCAACGCCTCCGGCGCCTCCGTGCTCGCCACCCGCTGCGGCTCCGCGCCTCCACCGATTCGCAGCTCCGCGCCCGCGCCGCCCTTGATGCGGTTGCCCGTGACGGGCGGTTGGATGGGATCCGTCCTCCCGCCGGTCTCCAGCAGCGGACGCGCCAGCACCAGCACCACCACGGACGCCGCCACCGCCATCAGCGGCCGGACCCACTGCGAGCGCGTCGCCGGCTCTTTCGAAGCCTGCCTCGCGCGGGCCCGCTCCACGCCGGCCTCGAAGCTTTCGAAGGGCACCTCCGCCTCGAACGCGGCCTGCGCGTCCGCGAAGGACCTCAGCGCCGCGCCACACGCCTCGCACGCCTTCGCATGCGCCTGGACGCGTTGGGCCTCCGGGGCGGGCAGTTCGCCGGCGTGCAGGCGGCGCAATGTCCAACTCGACTCGTGCGCGCTCATCGGACGCTCAGCTCCTCTCCACCCAGCTCCGCGAAGTGCTCCAGCCGCTTGCGCACCGTGGGCACCGAACGCCCCAGCACCGCGGCCACCTCTTCCAGCGTCATCCCGTCCACGTGGTAGTGGATCGCCGCCGCCTGCGTCTCCGCGTCCACCCGGGCCAGCAGCTTGCGCACCAGGTCGCGCGTCTCCATCGCCTCCGCGCCGCCATGGCCCTCTGAACGGGCCGCCTCGTCCCTCGCGAACCACTTCCGCCACGCCGCCCCTTCCGAGCGCAGCTGGTTGAGGCAGTGGTGCGTGGCGATCTTCATCAGCCACGTCAGCGGAGACGCCTCCTCCCGGAACGACTCCCCGTGCACGAGCGCTCGGGCGAAGACGTCATGCATCGCGTCCTCCGCCCGGCTTGCGTCCTTCAGCAGGTAGCGGCAGCGCTCACGCACGCTGCCGCCATACTTCACATACAAATCGCGCAGGACGGCCCGCCGGTCCTCGTTGGGACGGGGAGGCACCACCTTCAGGGCCAGCGGGGTCGGTCCGGTCACGCGCGGCGCAAGCCTACCGCGACCCGGCTCACAGCGACGAGTACACCGCCGCCGTGAACTCGCCGCAGGCCTCTGCTTCCTCGCCGTAGCCCAGGCGCGGCATGAAACTGACGCGGAAGTAGGTGCTGAGGAAGTTCGTGTCCCAGCACTCGTTCAGCGTGGCCTCGTCTTCCAGGTTGCCCCCCGTCACCCGGATGTCCGTGCGGCCGGCCCCCGTCGCCGTCCAGCGGCTCTTGATGGACAGCCTCTCCATCATGACGGGCAGCGCCTCACCCGCGGCGATGTCATCGAACGTCGCGAACTCGAACTCGCCGCCCGCCGTCGCGGACGCCTTGTAGTGGTACGTCCCGTCCACGCGCTTGTTGGGGTCCTTGTCGTCACGCACCTGGTGGAAGTCCGCGTCCACCGTGGCCTCCGCGGAGGCGCTCGGGCGCGAGTAGCGGATCTCCACCGTGCCCACGTTGTCGTCGGCATCCGGCAGGGTGTGCGCCGCGTCCCAGTCGATGAACAGCTCGCCGGAGCCGTAGCCCTTCACGCGCTCGCCATCCGCGTCCACCGCCACCTGCTGCGTGCCGGACAGCACCGCGCGGAAGGCGCTGTCCTCCTCGCCCTTCGCCTTGCCCTCCAGCACCCAGGAGAACGACGCCTCCCCCGACTTCGTCACCGTCAGCCGCCACGTGGTGGGACTCAGCGCCTCCGTGCTCGGGCCCCACACCGCCTTGTTCTCCTCCAACGTCGTCGGCGGATACTTGGAGATCTGCTCGATGAGGTTGAGCACCCACAGCGTGCCGCCGTTCACCGCCACCGTGGCGTTCACCGTCGCCTGGTAGTACTCCGCCTTCTGCCCCTGGCCGTACTGCGCGGAGGGGCCGGCCGCCGTCAGGCCCTGGCCGTTCGCCTTCGGCGCCTTCACCTGCGTCATCTCCTTGGAGGGCAGGCCGTCACGGAACGTGTCCGCGTCATTGCTCTGGGCGTCGTTGCAGCCCACGAACAGCAGGGAGGCACACAGCAAGCTCTTGCGCAGCATGGTCGGGCGTCCTTTCAGGGCCCGTCTTGTGCGGGCCGTGCGGCAGTGAATTCGCCCCTATGGACACAGGCCGGGCGCAAAATAGAAAAAGCGCTCGCTAGGAGTGGAAAAGCACAGTGAAACCAGGAGCTTGGCGTCTGGCTGCCTGCTCTCCGGGCGCCCGCGGCCGCCTGCCTGACGGTTGAAATGGGGCATCCCTACCTTTCGCCCATGGAAAAACGACACCCGAACCATCCCGGGGAGATGGGTACGGACGCCACGCTGGCCGAGCGGGAGCGTGCGCCGGACGAGATCAACGCCCGCGCCAGAGCCGTCGGTCTGCTGCATGAGGCCGGGGTGCCGTTCGTAGTGGGTGGGGCGTATGCCTACGCCACCTATACCGGCATCTACCGCGACACGAAGGACCTGGACCTGTTCCCGCGCAAGCAGGACGCCATCCGCGCCCTGGACGTGCTGGAGAAGGATGGTTGGCGCACGGAACGGCCGGACGAGGTCTGGCTCTACAAGGCGTACAAGGGCGACTACTTCGTCGACTTCATCTTCTCCTCCGGCAACGGCGTGGCGACGGTGGACGACGAGTGGTTCACCAACGCCAGGAAGGCCACCATCTTCGGCTACGAGTGCCTCATCGCGCCGGCCGAGGAGATGATCTGGTCCAAGGCCTTCGTCACCGAGCGCGAGCGCTATGACGGCGCGGACATCAACCACCTCATCCTCAAGGCGGGGCGGGAGATGGACTGGGACCGCATCCTCCGGCGCTTCGACCGCTACTGGGAGGTGCTGCTCAGCCACCTGATGATGTTCCGCTTCGCGTATCCCAGCGAGCGCGACATCGTGCCCAACTACGTGATGACGGAGTTGATGAGCCGCACGCTCCAGACGGTGCGCGACGGCAGCTGGGACGAGAAGCTGTGCCGGGGCAACCTGGTGTCCAAGGTGAACTATCACGTGGACATCCACCACTGGGGCTTTGGGGACGGCAGGGCGTGGGACGAACAGGACAGACCCGAGGAGGGAGCCCGTGGCGCGAGATCCGAGCTCGAAGATTCGACTGGCAGCGGTCGGTGACCTGCACTGCCGGGAGGACCAGCACGGGCGCTTCCGTCAGCTCGTCAAACAGGTGAACGCCTCGGCGGACCTGCTGCTCTTGTGCGGGGATTTGACGGATCGCGGGATGATTGAAGAGGGCAAGGTCCTGGCCGAGGAGCTCTCGGCCTTGCGCGTCCCGTGCGCCGCGGTGCTGGGCAATCACGACTACGAGCACGGGCAGGTGAAGGACATCTGCACGGAGCTCTCCAAGGTCGGCGTGCACATCCTCGACGGTGACCACTTCATCTTCGAGAAGGTGCTGGGCGTCGCGGGGGTGAAGGGCTTCGGAGGCGGCTTCGGCAACGCGACGTTGCAGGCGTTCGGCGAGGGCCAGACGAAGTCCTTCGTGCAGGAGGCCGTCACCGAGTCGCTCAAGCTGGAGGCCGCGCTCAGCCACCTGGACACGCCCAAGAAGGTCGTGATCATGCACTACGCCCCCATCCCGGAGACGCTGGAGGGGGAGAACATCGAGATTCGTCCCTTCCTGGGGACGAGCCGTCTGTCGATGCCCATCGACCATTACGGCGCGGCCTACGTCTTCCACGGCCACGCGCACCACGGCGCGCTCGAGGGCAAGACGAAGAGCGGCATCCCGGTGTTCAACGTCGCCATGCCGCTGCTCACCAAGTTCACACCCGAGCAGCGCTTCGCCCTGATGGAGGTGTAGCGCCGCCTCAGGGTGCGGGAGCTCCGCCGTCCGAGGCTTCGGGCGGCGCCTCCTGGAGGTCCGAGGCGCGCGTGGGCAGGTCCGCCACCGCGCCCATGGACACCTCCACCAGGTCCGGCCCGGAGCCCCGTGCGTAGAGCCGGTCCTCCGTGTCTGGCACGGCGTCGCCCAGCCACAGCCGCGCCAGTTCGCGCCCGTTCGCGTCGCGCAGCACGACGCCCCGGGACGCGTCGCTGATGCCGTAGCGCTCCCAGCGCTTCACCTTCGCTTCGCCGAACGCGGCGGCCTTCAGCGCCTCCAGCCGGCCCAGGAGCTTCACCACGCGGAAGTGCAGGGCGCGGCCACCGCCGGGACCCTCCACCTGCCATGTGTCGCTGTTGCCCGCGCCGCGCGTCACCACCACGGGGGTGGCCTTGCCTCCGGGGAGGAACTCCATGCGCCGCACGTCGTCGCGCGGGAAGGACAGCACGCGCCGGTCCTTCAACTCCTGCACACCCACGTCCAGCGTCATCAGCGCGCGGGCTTCTACCTCCGCCAGCGTGGACCGCGAACCCTGTTCCCGCAGTGCATGAACGACGGTCGCGCCGTCGCGGGTCACCTGCGCCAGCCTGACGCGGATGGGCTCACCGGAGGCAGGCACGAAGCGCACGTCCACGACGGGCGTGTCCAGGCCCAGTGCCTTCCGGTTGGCGGCGGTGTCCTGCGGGAAGGACAGGGCCTGATGGGCCTCGAACGCCTTGAGGAGGTCCGTCAGCCGGCTGACGTTCGCGCGGGTGGGCTCCGGCTTCTCCATCCGCCACGACTTGCCGTCCGCTTCGCGCGTCAGCACGTACGCGTGGTCCTTCGCTTTGACTTCGATGGACTGGAGCGACGCGAGGTCCAGCGGCCCCAGGAACTCCTTGGCGCGCAGCTCGAACGGGCCCTTGTCCAGCGAGTACCGCACGGCCCCGTCGGCCGCGTACACGGTCGCGTCGCCTTCACGGCGCACGTAGACGGAGCCATCGAACGGGTTCTCATCTCCACCGGCCAGCGTCATGGTGCGCTGGCGGGATGGATCTTCCGCGCCTTCACCGTGGGCATCCGGCAGGAAGGCTCGCGCCGTCACGGTGAACGTCGGAGACGTGAGTCCATACTTCTTCAGGTCCGCGTCCGTCGGCGTGGCATTCACGGTGGCCTTGAACTTCGCCGAGGTGAGCTGCTGCACCAGGGCCTCCACCGCGTATGGATCCGCCTTCGCCTCCACGGGAGACACAAGCCGCCAGCCCTCCGGCGTCCGCTCCAGCTCCGTGGTGGCGCCGCGCGCCTTCACCGTCAGGTGCGTGAAGACGGGCGCCGGATCCGGAGCCGCGCCACGGGTTGGCTCGGCGGGCTCCGTCGCGAAGAGCTTCGGCGGAGCGGGGGGCTTCTCCGCGTCGCGCGAACACCCCACGGTCAAGAGCCCCAGCATCACGATGGTGGAAGTCCTCACCGGTTCCTCCGCGACAACCAGACCGCGAGTCCCACGCCCAGCAGCGACAGGGGCAGCAGGTCGGTGGATACGAAGCGCAGGGTCCGCATCTGGTCCTCACCGAGCTCCAGGGTGGACGTCTCACGGTCGGGAGGACGCAGGGTGACCTTCTCCGCCTGATGGGACGCCCAGCCCAGGGCGTTCATCACCAGGTTGCGGTTGGCCTCGTAGCCCCAGTTCGGATCCAGCAGCAGCTCCGAATCCCCCACGGCCACCAGCCGCGCCTCGTCGTAGCGCTTGTGCTCCGCCGCGCGCGTGTCCCGGGAGGCGGCGGCCACCAGCGTGAGCTGTCCCATCTTCTCTCCGCTGGACGGGGTGGTGTCCTCCAGGGGCCGCGACTCCACCCACGCATAGGGGGAGCTCAGCAGCACGGGCTCCACCGTCACGCCGGGCAGCAGGAAGCCCTCGCGGACGAGCGTGAAGCTGCGCGGCGTGGGCAGCTGGATGTTGAAGCCGCGCTCCTGCAACGGACGCGTGATGGGGTGCTTGCCGTAGAAGTTCGACACGAGGACGAACGGGTTGCCCGAGTTGAACTGCGGGTCCGCCGCCACGCCTTCGTCCACCTGCACGCCGTAGTCCGCGAGGAACAGGCCCAGCCCGTCCTCCGTGTTCGCGTCGGTGAAGTAGAGCAGCCGGCCGCCTTCACCCAGGTAGGTGCGCAGCGCCGCGACCTCCGGTGCCGTGTACGCCTGCTTCGCGCCAGCGATGATCAACAGGCCCGCGTCGCGAGGCACCTCCTTCCGGCCCAGGAGGTTGAGCGGTTCGGGGCGGTAGCCCTCGCGCAGCAGCTGGCGCCGCAGCTCCGTCAGCCCTTCACCGGAGGCCTCCAGCGACCACTCGCCGTGTCCTTCAAGGACGTAGACCTTCTGCGCGCCCGTCGCGCTCAGCTGGAGCAGGGCGTTGGTCAGCTCCTGTTCGGCGGGGACGGGGAGGGTGGTGTGGGGCGCGGCGTCGCCCTCGCCGCGGGAGACGATGACCAGCGTCTGCCCGTCCTTGAGCTGGTACTTCGCGGCCAGGGTCGGCTCGCGGCGCGGATCCACGAGGACGTAGTCGAAGGCCTCCGGTGCCGCCTCGTGGTAGCGCCGGAACAGCTCCTCCAGCTCGCCATAGGACGGATGCGTGGGCGGGATGAGCGCCAGCGCGTGGGCCTTCTCCTTCAACCCCGCCAGCGTCTGCACCGTCTGCGGCGCGAGCGAGAAGATGCGCTCCTGCGTCAAATCCCAGCGCCGGTTCTTGCGGAACGCGAGCACGTTGAGCGCCACCAGCACGCCCAGCACCACCAGCGTGGTGAGCACGGAGGACGCGAGGAACCGCCCCGTGCGGCGGGTGCCCGAGCGCCCCAGCTCCTGCCGGTGCGTGACGACGTAGGCCGCGAGCATCGCCGCGCCCAGCACCGCCTTGCCCGCGGCGAGCGCCACGCTGCCGGAGGTGAGGAACAGCGTGAAGGGGCTGGACGCGAGCAGCAGCAGGCCAAAGGCCCCCAGCACCCGGGTGACGTGGGTCGCTCTCATGTTCATGCGTAGCGCTGCGCTTCCACCGCGCGGTGGGTGAGCAGCAGTGAGAACAGGATGACGGACGCGAAGAACACCAGCGCCTGCACCTCCAGGACGCCCTGGATCATCCCGTGCAACTGCGTGTCGAAGGACAGATAGGACAGGAACGAGCGCAGCGGCTCCGCGGTGGACTGGGCCACGCTGCGCAGGAGCATCCACGGCAGCAGCACGGTGAAGGTGAGGAACGCGGCCATCATCTGGCTCTCCGTCAGCGCGGAGATGAACAGCCCCACCGCCATGCACGTCGCGCCCCACAGCAGCACCGCGCCGTAGCCCAGCAGCACCGTGGGCCACTCCAGCGCGGAGCCTGACGGGCCCGTGCCCACCACCGACAGCAGCACCGGGAACACCAGCGTCAGCCCCAGCGTGACGAAGATGAGGCCCAGGCCGCCCAGGTACTTGCCCAGCACGATGTCCACGGGCCGCACCGGCGTCGTGAGCAGCAGCGCGAACGTCTTCTGGCGCTTCTCCTCCGCGAACAGCCGCATGGACAGGAAGGGCGCGACGAAGAGCGTGAGGATCAACACCACGCCCCACAGCTGCACCACCACGCCGTCCGTGAGGTTGCGGTAGACGATGGAGTCCGGCGGCAGCTTGCTCCAGCCGTGCTCGCGCGCCAGGGCCTGCACCTGCTGGAACTGCTCCAGCAGGCTGACGAAGAAGAACGACGAGAGCGCCGCCATCGCCGTGAACACGGCGTAGGCCCACGGGGTGGTGAAGGCGACGGCCAGCTCCTTGCGGGCAATGGCCAGGGCGGTGCGCATGCGCTTGAGGGTCCTGTTCAGGCGGCGGTCAGCTTGATGAAGACTTCTTCCAACGACGCGTGCTCGGCCTGGCCATGGGCCTTCGCCAACTGGTCGATGGCGTCATGGGCCACCACGCGGCCCTGGTGGAGGATGAGCACCTTCTCGCACGTCACCGTGACCTCCGGGAGGATGTGCGTGGACAACAGCACCGTGTGCCGGCCCTTGAGGCTCCGGATCAACGCGCGCAGGTCCGCGCGCTGCGCGGGGTCCAGGCCTTCGGTGGGCTCGTCCAGGATGAGCACCGGCGGCGAACCGATGAGCGCCTGCGCGATGCCCACGCGCTGCTGGTAGCCCTTGGACAGGTTCTGGAGCACGCGGCCCATCACGTCGTCCACGCCCGTGAGCCCCGCCACCCGCGCCACCTCCGCCTTCACCGCGCGGCCGGGCACCTGCTTGAGCGCCGCGACGAACGCCAGGTAACCGTGCACCGTCAGCTCCGGGTACAGCGGCGGTGTCTCCGGCAGGTAGCCGATGCGCCGTTTGACCTCCATGGGGTGCGTGGACACGTCGAAGCCCGCCACCTTCGCGCTGCCCTCGGAGGGGGGCAGGAAGCCGGTGAGGATCTTCATCGTGGTGGACTTGCCCGCGCCGTTGGGGCCGAGGAAGCCCAAGAGCTCGCCCTCACCGACCGTGAAGGACAGGTCCTCGATGGCCACGCGATCGCGGTAGCGCCGGGTGAGGTTGCGCACCTCGATGATGGGCTTCTCGGTGATTGGCATGCGCGGGGGCGAACTCTACACTGCCCTGGAAGCGAGGCGTGGATGCCAATCGTGGTGCAGAAGTACGGCGGCTCATCGGTCGCTGACGCGGAGAAGCTCGGCAAGGTCGCGCGGCGCGTGAAGCAGAAGCGGGACGCGGGCTATCAGGTGGTCGTGGTCGTGAGCGCCATGGGCGACACCACGGATGACCTGCTGTCGCTGGCCAAGAGCGTGTCCCAGGACCCGCCCCGGCGCGAACTGGACATGCTCCTCACCTGCGGCGAGCGCATCTCCATGGCGCTCCTGTCCATGGCGCTCCAGGAGCAGGGCGTGCCGGCCATCAGCTTCACCGGCAGCCAGAGCGGCATCATCACCAACGACGCGCACGCCCAGGCGCGCATCGTGGAGGTGCGGCCCTACCGCATCCAGGACGAGCTGGCGCACGGCAAGGTCGTCATCGTCGCGGGCTACCAGGGCGTCTCCTACAAGAAGGAGGTGACGACGCTGGGGCGCGGCGGCTCCGATACGACCGCTGTCGCGCTGGCGGCGGCGCTGGACGCGGAAGCGTGTGAAATCTACTCCGACGTGGACGGCGTCTTCAGCGCGGATCCACGCGTGGTGCCGGACGCGCGCAAGCTGGAGTCGCTGAGCTACGACGAGATGCAGGAGCTGGCGAGCGCCGGCGCCAAGGTGCTCAACGCGCAGGCCGTGGAGTGGGCGAAGGCGCGCGGCATCACCATCCTCGCGCGCACCGCGCATGGACAGGGCACCGGCACCAGCGTGCAGGAGCTCGCCGTGCCCACCGACAGCCGCGTGAAGGGCGTGACGGCGGACGCGGAGATGGCCGTGCTCGTCGCCCACGCCAGCGTGCCACTCCAGGAGCTGCTGGAGTTCCTGGACGCGCGCGCCGTCCGAGGCCGCACGCTCGCCCATGACGGACTGCCGGGCGCGCCGGGGCGCACGTACCTCGCGGTGCCGCTCGCGGACATCCACGGTCCGGAGGCGCTCCAGCGCGAGCTGGCCACGCGCTTTGGCGCGGGCGTGGACTGGCAGGACGGCTGGGGCACGGTCACCTGTGTGGGCGTGGGCCTCAACGCGGACTGGGTGCCGCTGCGCAAGGCCCTCTCCGCCGCGGAAGCCCTGTCCGCCCGGGTTCATGCGGTGAGCACCTCGCCACTTCAGGTGACCCTCCTGGTGGACAAGACGCATCTGAAGACCCTCACGGCCCGGTTGCACCGCGAACTGCTCGGTAGCTGACACGCTCCGAGCCCCCGCAACCTCCATTGATCCGAGGACTTGCGGGCTGTCCCTGGGGACGAGTCGACATCCTCTGTCGAACTTCCTTTCCCAATGGGGGCAGGGCGCTTCCCTCTGAGAAGTCGATGCCTACCCTCCTCCTCTGAATACCTTGGAGGGTCGGGCATGGCTCAAGGGCGTCGCTGGATGGGACTGGGGGTGGTGCTGGCGCTCCTGGTGACCGGGGCCTCGGGGTGCAAGGACTCCGGTCCGGCACCCGGCACGCCTCCCCCTGGCGACCGCCATGATGATCCGCCGCTGAGCAACGACGACGCGGGCGTCATCGGTCCGGACGGCGGCATCGTCGTTCCCGAATATGACGCGGGCACGCCGGAAGAGGAGCCGGACGCGGGCACGCTGCCCGACGGTGGCAGCGCGCTGCCCGAGCGCGACCCGGACGCCGTCCACAAGGAGAACCAGAGGAAGGGCACCAACGGCTGGCGCATCGACAAGAACGCCAACAGCCGTGAGATTGAAGGCTACCCCCTCAAGGCCACCCTGACGCAGGGCGAGTCGCTGCGCGTGGCGGTGTCCCTGTCCGAGGAGCGCAAGTTCAGCTGGTTCGTCTACCGCCTGGGCTACTACGGCGGCGTGGGTGCCCGCGAGGTCGCGCGCGGCGGCCCGGTGCAGGGCACGCGGCAGGCGGACTGTCCGGCGGATCCGACGACGGGCATCATCGCCTGCTCCTGGTCCCCCACGCTGGAGATCCCCATCGGCGAGGACTGGGTGCGCGGCGTGTACGTGGTGAAGCTCGTGAGAGACGATCGGCCGTCGCGCTACGTGCCCTTCTTCGTGCGGGACGCCAACCCGCGCGCGGAGGTCGCGGTGCTCATGCCCACCTCGAACTGGGCGGCGTACAACACCTGGGGCGGCACCAGCCTCTACGATGATCAGAAGGGCGTGATGAAGGCGCACGGCGTCTCGCGCGCCTTCCAGTCCTCCTACGACCGGCCCTACTACCGGGGCCAGGGCTCCGGGCACCTGATGCTGGACGACCTGAGCCTGGTGACGTGGCTGGAGTCGCAGGACCTGGACGTGGGCTACTTCACCGACGAGGACATGGACGAAAGCTACGACTTCCTGCGTGGCGCGAAGGTGTTCCTGATGTCCGGCCACGACGAGTACTGGTCGTCCAAGCAGCGCGACCATGCGGACCGCGCGCTGTCGGAGGGGCGGTCCATCATCAACCTGGGCGCGAACAACGCGTACTGGCAGGTGCGGATGGAGCCCTCCGCGGACGGCCGACCGCGCCGCGTTGTCACCTGCTACAAGGGCGCGCCCCAGGATCCGTACAAGGACCAGCGCAGGACGGTGAAGTTCCGCGACCTGCCCGCGCCCCGTCCGGAGAACGCGCTGCTGGGCGTGCAGTTCGCCGCGCGCTGGCACCAGTGGCCCTTCCCGACCGTCATCACCAACCCGGAGCACTGGGTCTTCAACGGCACGGGCTTCAAGGCCGGTGACACGCTGTGGATGGCGAACGGCTACGAGGTGGATCAGCTGGTGTCCAATGGCCGCCAGCCCGCCGGCGTGGAGGTGCTCGCGGAGTCCCCCTCGCTGTCGCTCCAGGGCGGCTTCGGCTTCGCGCACATGGTGGTGCGCAAGCAGGGGGACGCGTACGTCTTCTCCTCGGGCGGCATCGACTTCGTGCACAAGCTGGCCGGGGTGGCGGACCGCGTGGCGGATCCGCGCGCGGGCCGCATCGTGGCCAACGTGCTCTACAAGGCGCTGGGCCGGAAGCTGCCGGGCGACCTGGTGAAGTTCCAGCCCCCGGCGGCGCCAACGCCCATGGGGCCGTTCGCCGCCTCCGTGACGACGGTGGCGGGACAGCCCGGCAAGCGCTGCCACGCGGGCGCGAAGGTGGGGCCTGACGAACTGGGTGCGCCGCTCGCCGTCGCCGTGCTGCCGGATGGCGGCTGGGCGGCGGCGGACTCGCTGGGCAACACGGTGAAGCGCGTGTCTCCGGACGGGAAGATCCGCACGGTGCTCACCGGCCTCAACGGTCCCATGGGCATCGCCTCGGACGCGCTGGGCAACCTCTACGTGTCCGACACCGAGAACGCGGTCATCCGTCGCATCTCCCCGGAGGGCAAGGCGGAGGTGTTCGCGGGCACCACGTGGGGCTATCAGGATGGCCCCGCGCTGTCGGCGGCCTTCAACCAGCCCGCGGGCCTGTCGTTCACGCCGGACGGCACGGCGCTGCTCGTGGCGGACTTGAACAACAGCGTCATCCGCCGCATCGACATGGTGACGCCCGGCAACCCGGTGACGACGCTCCAGGGCGACTGGCTCTACCGTCCCTCCGCGGTGGTCCAGACGGTGGACGGCACCACCTACGTCGTGGAGAGCGGCATGGCGCGCGTGGTGCGCGTGCGCGACGGTGTCACCACCGTGGTGGCGGGCTCCACGCCCGGCTTCCGCGACGGGGATCCGAAGGAGGGCCAGATGCTGCCGTACCTGGGCCTGGCGCTGCTGCCGGACGGCTCGCTCGCCATCTCCGACCCCGGCAACTACCGCGTGCGCCGGCTGACCTTCAACGCGTCCGGCGAGCCGGAGAAGCTGACCACGCTCGCGGGCAGTGGCCGCTATGGCGCGGACGACGGCACGGGCAGGGAGGCCCAGCTGGTGCTGCCCGCCGGGCTCGCGGTGGGGCCGGATGGCACCCTCTATGTGGCGGACGCGGGCAACTCGCTGGTGCGCGCCATCCAGCGCTGATCACCGGCCCGGGTTGCGCATGCCACCCATGGGCGGCGGCGCGTCCATCTCCTGCCGCGTGCGCCGCCTGTCCGGGGTGTCGCGCGGCAGCTCCACGAAGGTGCACATCTCGCAGAGGCGGCTGTAGATGCGCTCACCCACGCGCTCGCGAAGAAGCTCCGCGTCCTTCATGGCGGAGCGGGCGTCGTCCGTGGTGCGGTAGCCCGAAGGCGCGCTGCTCCGCGCGCCCTTGCGCTCCGGCTCCAGCGAGTAGTTCGTGGCGAAGAGCGTCGTGCGCCCCGCGTTGTAGCGCCGGGCGATCAGCTCATCGAGCGTCTCCATCTCGAAGGGACTGCCGCGCCCCTTGCCCAACTCGTCGATGGCGAGCACCTCCACCTCCGACAGGGGCCCGATGATCTCCCCGCCGCTCTTGCCGTCCTGGAAGCCGCGCCGGATGGTCGCGTAGAGGAGGGAGATTTCGACGTAGCGGGACTTCACGCCCAGCTCCAGCACCAGGTGTCCGAGCGTCGCGGCGAGGAGGTGCGTCTTGCCCGTGCCCACCGGCCCGCTCAGCACGAAGCCCTTGTTGGTGGCGCCCTTCACGTACTGATTGGCGAAGTGCATCGCCACGCCGCGGCCGCGGTCCTGCGACTCGTTGAAGGGCCGGTAGTTGTCGAACGACGCGTGCGCCATGACGCCCGGCATCTGCACGTCGTTGTAGAGCGCCACGCGCGTGCGCCGGAGCGTGCACACGCACGGCTCCAGGACGTCATACGTCCGGGGGCCCACCTTGGCGCTGAAGGTGCCTTCCTTCTGCACCAGCCTGTGCCCGCGTCCACCGCACATCGGGCAGTCCGCCGAGCACGGACACACCCGCGCGGTCGCGAGCTCTCCGCGCCGCTCGATGAGGTACGTCCGCCCGCCGCACTGCCCACACGCCTCGCCGTTCGCCTTGGCAGCCATCGCGCCCAGCCATAACACCGTCCCCCCTGGCCGTCAGCCTGCTGAACCTTCGTTCAGGCGTGCGGAAGGGGGACAACCCTTCAGGTTTCCTTCATGTCCAGCCGCCGTCTGACGGCCGCCTGGAGCCGGAAGCGCCGGGACACACGCCGCGCGCGGGCCGTCATCAGCTGTTGTTCACCGGTGCGCGCATCTCGCCACACCGTGCGTCGCTCCGCGAAGGGCAGGGCGCGCAGCAGCACCAGCAGCGCCCACGCCTCCTGTTGATCCATGGCCGCGGGCTCGCGCGGCACGCACGCGAGCACCGTGTCCAGCAGCCGGTGCACCCGCGGCGCCATCGCGGCTTCGCGCTCCGTCAGCGCCCGCAGCGCCGCGCACAACCGCGCGTGCCGCACCTCTTCCCACGAACGGGCAGGGCGCTTCTTCGAGGAGGCCGGAGGGGCCTCTTCTCCCTGGCCCGCGGACAGGTCGCGGTACTTGCGGATCTCCGTCTCCACCTGGCGCCGGCACGCGCGCAGCGAACGCAGCACCGGCTCTCCGGGTCGCGCGTCCCACAGCGCCTTCTCCGCCGAACGCGAGATGCCACGCGCCACGACCTCGAAGGGCACTCCCTCCCGCGCCCACGCGATGACGAGCTCGGTGTCCAGCGCGGACAACATCAGGCCCGCGCCGCGCACCGCGAGGAAGTAGTCCTGCACCAGCTCCTCGAAGCTGGCGCTCTCCGGCAGAAGACTCATGATCCGACAACCACCCCAGGCAGGACGGCCAGACGAACAGCCGCCAGCTTCCCATACCTGTTGGGGCCTTCCGTGCAACCTTCCTGTCGCTGTCTGGAGCGGCGTTGGCGCACAGCGAAATTGAAGTTTTCCCGCTTGCTATCCAACGGACCGGACGTCCCGTCGTCTGAGTTGACCCGCCTTGCGCAAACCGCGCATAGTACGAGTCCCCTCATGGAAATTCCCGAAGATTCCCGGACACTTGCCAAGCAAGCAGGCATCCGTGGACGCCGGTTCCCCGCTCCTAGGAAGACCATGCGCCGCTCGCTACTCGTTTGCCTCGTTCTCCTGACTTCCATGGCTTCGGCCCAGGAGAAGAAAGCACTGCGCGACGCTGACCTGGGCAAGAAGTCCACCACCATCGTGGACAAGTCCCTCGCAGGCGACATCACGCGCCCGAAGGAAGCCCAGCAGGCCGCTCCCGCGCTTCAATATGATCAGTTCCGCCTGGGCGTGGAAGTGCAGGTCGCTTCCAAGCGCCGCGAACAGATCGAATCGCTGAGGAAGATCATCTCGCTGTCTCCTGATCAGAAGGAGGCGCCCAGCCTGCTGTTCCGCCTGGGTGAGCTCTACTGGGAGGAGTCGAAGTTCTTCTTCTTCGAAGCCAACCGGAAGGACGACGAGCTCATCGTCGCCATGAACCGCAACGACGCCGCGGCCCAGCAGAAGGCCAAGGCGGAGAAGGCGGAGTTGATGGCGAAGGTGAAGGAGAACGGCAAGTACGCCGTCGAGCAGTACACGAAGATCGTCCAGGAGTACCCGAAGTTCGAGCGCACGGACGAGGTGCTCTTCTTCCTCGGCCAGTACCTGATGGAGGACGGCCAGGACAAGAAGGCGCTCGTCGCGTTCAAGCGCCTGATTGAGAAGTACCCGCAGTCCAAGTACATCCCGGACGCGTACTTCGCCTTCGGCGAGTACTACTTCAACAACTCCAAGGGCAAGCGCCCGGAGCTGGAGAAGGCGCTCGCCGCGTACAAGAAGGCCGCCGAGTTCCCGGAGAACCAGGTCTACGCCTTCGCCCTCTACAAGCAGGGCTGGTGCTACTTCAACATGGGCGAGTACGAGTCCGCGAAGGACAAGTACAAGACCGTGGTCCTCTACGGTGAGCTGGCGGGCGCCGCCGCCGTGGAGAAGGACGGCAAGTCCAAGGCGAAGGGCTCGCTGGTGCGTGAAGCGCGCGCGGACTACGTGCGCGCCTTCGCCCGCGAGGGTGACGTCACGCAGGCGCGCGCGGACTTCGGCAAGGTCGCCACCAATCCGGAAGACCGCTTCGCGATGATGAAGCAGCTCGCGAACCTGTACTACGGCGACGGCAAGGACCGCGAAGCGGCCATCACCTACAACTCGCTGATCAAGGAGAAGCCGCTGTCGCCGGAGGCTCCTGGCTTCCAGGGCAAGATCGTCGACTGCATCCTGCGCATGGGCAACAAGGAGCGCACCGTGGCCCAGGTGCGCCGGCTCGTGAAGATCATGAAGGACGTCGAGTCCTCCGGCGTCATCAAGGACGACAAGGACAAGAAGGCGCTCGCGGAGGCGAAGGAGCTGTCCGAGCGCACGCTCTCCAACCTCGCCGTCACCTGGCACAACGAGGGCAGGAAGACGCGCAGCGAGGAGACCTTCAAGTACGCGGACGCCGTGTACAGCGACTACCTCACGCTCTTCCCGGAGAACCCCAAGGCGTATGACCTGCGCTTCTTCTGGGCGGAGCTCCTCAACGACAGCCTCCAGAACTTCGACAAGGCCGCCGCCAACTACACGCTGGTCGTCCTCCAGGACGCCAAGGTGCTGGAGGCCAAGGACGACAAGGGCAAGCCCAAGCCGGGCAAGCCGGGCAAGTGGCTGACCAACGCCTCCTACAACGCCGTGCTCGCCTACGACGAAGTGGTCAAGGCCGCTGAAGCGCGCGGCGAGGCCAAGTCCGAGTCCGCCGGCACGGACATCCAGAAGAAGATCGCCATCCCCACGCTGAAGAAGTCGCTGCTCGACGCGTGCGAGCGCTACCTCAAGTACGTCCCCAAGGGCGACAAGCGCGTGGAGATCGCCTTCAAGGCGGCGAACATCTACTACCGCCACAACCACTTCGACGAAGCCGTGCTGCGCTTCAGCGAGATCGCGCTCGGCTACCCCGAGTACAAGTTCGAGGACGGGCAGCGCGCGGCTGAAATCGCCGCCAACCTCATCCTCGACTCGTACAACCTGCTGGGCGACTTCGCGAAGGTCAACGAGTGGGCCCGCCGCTTCTACTCCAACGACAAGCTGGCCACCGGCAAGTTCCGCGACGACCTGGCGAAGCTGATCGAGCAGTCGTCGTTCAAGCTGGTCAGCCAGCTGGAGGAGAAGAAGGAGTTCTCCAAGGCGGCCGAGGCGTACCTGAACTTCGTCCACGACTTCCCGCAGACGGAGATCGCGGACCTGGCGCTCTACAACGCGTCCGTCGACTACTACAAGGCGAAGAGCCTGGATAAGGCCATCGAGGTCCGCAAGCGCCTGTTCGCGGAGTACCCCCGGTCCAAGTACGTGCCGGACTCCATCTACGCGAACGCGGAGGCGCTGGAGGCCATCGGTGACTTCGAGGAGGCCGCGGGCACCTACGAACTCTACGTGCGCGGCTACGAGCGCAACCTGAACGAGAAGGGCGGCTCGCCGGCGGCGAAGGCCAAGGCGAAGAGCAAGGCCAAGGGCAAGGGCAAGCAGGCCTCCAACGACGACGGCCCCGCGAAGCCCGCGGTGGTGCAGAAGTGGGACGAGTCCAAGGCGCAGATCGCCCTGTTCAACGCGGCCACCTACCGCGAGGGCCTGGGCCAGCTGAAGGCCGCGCTCAAGAACCGCGAGCACTACATCGAGCTGTGGCCCAAGTCGAAGGACACGGAGGCCGCCTTCCTGTCCGTCGTGGACCTGCACGTGAAGCAGGGCGCGTACATGAAGGCCATCAAGCTCCTGGAGGAGTACGAGCGCGACAACATGCGCTCCCAGAGCAAGTTCCTCATGGCCGAGGGCCGCATCACCGACATCTACGCGAAGATGAAGAAGACGAACGACGTGCGCCGCATGAACAAGCGCATCTTCGAGTACTTCGATCAGCTGCCCCGCCGTCAGCAGACCGCGCTGGAGAAGCCCGCGCTGGCCGCCGCCGCGCAGGCGAACCTGCTGGCCATCGAGCCGGACTGGAACGAGTTCAAGCGCCTGAAGCTGTACTGGGGCGTGCCGCCGTCGCCGGAGCGCTTCAAGGGCTCGCTGGCCGACAAGGGCCGCGCGCTGGAAGTCGTCCAGAAGAAGTACGTGCAGACCGTGGCCCTGGGCGCCCCGGAGCCGGCCATCTGCGCGCTGCAGCGCATTGGCCTCGCGTATGACCACATGGCGGAGCTCGTCGTGAACGCGCCCATGCCGCGAGGCCTGGACGAGGAGTCGCAGCAGGCCCTGCGCGACGAGTTCAGCAACCAGGCGCAGCCGCTCAAGGACAAGGCCACGGAGGCCTTCTCCGGTGCGGTGGCCAAGAGCCGCGAGCTGGGCGTGTTCAACGACTGCGCCGCGGCGAGCCTGAAGATCCTCCGCACCACCTACGCCCCGGACCGCTACCCGGAGGTGCTGGAGGAGAAGCTCGCGCTGAAGAACAAGGAGCTGGTGCTGGGCGGCGACCTCCTGGCCGCCGTGCAGGACATCCCGCCCCCGGTCACCAAGGTGGAACCGGAGAAGCAGGCCAAGAGCGAGGCGCTCAACGAGGACCTGTCCGCGCTGACGAACGCCCTTCGCCAGCAGACCGAGTCCGAGGTCGCCAAGCCCGCCGCCGCGTCCAAGGACGGCGCCCCCAAGAAGACTGTTGATGATCAGGAGCCGGAGGACTTCCTCTAATGAATCGCCGCATGCACCCGTTCCGCCCCCTCCTGCTGGCCACGCTGGCGCTGACCGCTGTCGGCTGCTCCACCACGCAGACCAACACCCCGGCGCCCGTCGCCAAGCCCGTGGTCGCCACGGGCCCGGTCTCCATCTCCAACCGCGCCATGCTGCTGTTCGATGACGCGACGAAGTCCTTCGACGCGCAGAAGAAGGCCAAGGCCTTCGACTACCCGTCGCTGGAGCGCAAGTTCAAGGCCGCCCTGGAGGCGGACCAGAACCTGGCGGAGGCCGAGTACAACCTGGGCGTCATCGCCGAGCGCATGGGTAAGCCCGACGAGGCCAAGGCCCGCTACGCGTCCGCGCTCACCAAGAAGCCGTCCCTGCGTCAGGCGTCCGACAACCTGGCCATCATGAAGCAGAACGGCGGCGACGTGGCCGGCGCCGTGGCGCTCTACCAGGACGTGCTCACGCGCTACCCGGACGACGCGGGCTCGCGCGCGCGGCTCGCGGAGATCTACCGGCAGAACAACGACCACGACAAGGCGATGGAGCTGTCTCGCGCCGCGCTCATGCGCGACCCGATGAACACCAACGCCCTCAAGGTCATGATCCGCAGCTACCTGGATCGCAAGCAGCTGGCCATGGCGAAGCTCGTCGCGCTGCGCGCGGTGAAGCTGGACGGCACGGATCCGGAGCTGCACCAGGCCGTGGGCCTCATCCTCCTGAAGGAGGGCGACACCGAGGGCGCGCGCCTGCAGTTCAAGAGCGCCCTGGAGGCGAAGGCGGACTACGTGCCGGCGCACGTGGAGCTGGCCCAGCTGGCGCTCAACGCGGAGGACTTCCCCGGCGCGGAGGAGCACCTGCGCCGCATCCTGCAGTCGGACGGCAAGAACGCCGCCGCGCACGTGGACCTGGGCATCGCGCTCAAGGGCCAGGGCCAGTACGACAAGGCCATGCAGGAGTACGACGAGGCGGAGAAGCTCAACCCCGACCTGGGCGCCACGTACCTCAACCGCGGCATCATCCTGCACAAGGTGAAGGACGCCCCCGAGCGCGCGGTGGAGCTCTACAAGAAGTACGTCGCGCTCGCCGGCGGCGAGGTCGCGCTCAATGCCGAAGCGCCTGTCTTCAGCCTCATGCGCGAGGCGGAGAGCATCGTGCAGGCCAAGCGCGAGGCGTCGGCCGCGGAGGCCCAGGCCAAGCAGCTGGAGGCGCTCCAGGCCCAGCAGCAGGCCGCGATGAAGGCGGAAGAGGCGAAGCAGAAGGGCCAGACGCCTCCGGGTGGAGCGACGCCCGCGTCCGGCACCGGCACCGCCCCGCAGGCCACGCCGGCCTCCGGCACGGGCGCGCAGCAGCCGGCCGCCACCCCGGCGGGTGGCACGCAGACGGCCCCTGCCCAGAAGAATGCAGCCCCGGTGGACTCCGACGAGCCGACGGACGACCTGCTGTGATGTGGGAGACGCCCGCCAGTGGCTTCACGCTGGCGGCGCGGCTCGGGAAGATGCGAACCTTGTGAGCCCCTCGCTTTCCAGGGCGGGGGCCCACCATGCGGAAACACCAGTGGGCCTTGGGAAGGCCCCACGTGGAGGCAGGATGCGGAAGTGGCTGATGCTGTGCATGACGTTGTCGGTGGCCCCGGCCTTCGCCCAGGACGAAGGCGGCAAGAGTGAGGGTGGCGGCGCCAGGATGCAGAAGACGACCAGCGTCGACTTCGAGGACGACACCATCGAGGGTGATCTCACGAAGCCGGACGGCGAGTACGTCGAGGCGCGCAAGACCGTGAAGCACTCCAACCTCATCCGCATCCGCGAAGACTTCGAGGACAAGGTGATGCAGTCCGTGGGCGAGCTGTAATCCCCCCACCACGGATTGAACCGGCGGCGGGAACCTTCCGCCGGCACCGTTGTCCAAGAGCGCCAAAGCCTACCGGGAGCCCTCCATGGCCGTACCCCTGACACTCAAGGTCTTCAAGGGCGACACGTTGGTCGCCTCCAAGGACTACGAGCGCGACATCATCAAGATTGGTCGTCTCTCCTCCGCGCACCTGTGCCTGGAGGACGACAAGGTCAGCCGTATCCACTCCGTCATCGAAGTCGCCGCCGACGGCTCCATGTCCATCATCGACATGGGCAGCGTCGAAGGCACCTACGTCAACGGCAAGCGCGTCAACAAGGGGCAGGTCTCCTTCGGTGACGAGGTCCGCGTGGGTGGCACCACCATCCGCCTGGAGAACCCGGCTGCTGTCGCCGCGGTGAACCTGGCCGCCGCCGTCGCCCAGGCGGACGCGCCCACGGACAAGAACCCGACCGTTGCGCCGGTGGCCCCCGCCGCCGCCATCGCGCAGGCCGTGGCCGCGCCTGTCGCCGCTCCGGTGGCAGCGACGCCCGCGCCCGCCCCGACGCCGGCTCCCGTCGCACTGGACGCCTCCGTCGCGCCCACGCAGAAGAACGCCGTGGCGCCAGCGCGGGCTCCCAAGGCCCCCGTGGCGGACGAGGACGCGCACGAGGAGCAGGAAGCCGCGCCGCGCGTGCGCACCGTGCGCAAGACCAAGTCCAACGGGCCGCAGGGCGTGTCGCTGCGCCTGCTCTGGGGTGACCAGCGCGTGGGCGAGTTCTTCGTGCCCCCCGGCGCGAAGAAGGCCTTCACGGTGGGCAGCGCCAAGGGCGTGGACTTCGTGATGGGCGACGCCAAGCTGGGCGCCCCCACCTTCGAGGTGCTGCGCACCGACGGTCAGTCCTTCACCCTGCGCTTCGCGCGCAAGATGAAGGGCGAGCTCACCCGCAAGGGCGAGACGCTGGACCTGGAAGCGGTGATGGAGTCCGGCAAGGCCTCCCAGGACGGTGACGCCTACGGCCTCACGCTGGAAGCGGACGACTTCGTCTGGGTGGACCTGGGCGGCCTCACGCTGGAGGCGCAGTTCCAGCCGGTGCCCAAGCGCGTCGTCGTGCCGATGGGCGAGAACATCGACTACACGGCGCTCAACATCTTCCTGGTGATGTTCTTCATCGGCACCGCGTTTGTCATCCACTCCATGAACCAGAGTGGGGAAGGGGACGAGTACGCGGATGAGCTCGCGGGCAACGACGCGCGCATCGCGAAGCTGATCATCAAGGCTCCGGAGACCCAGAAGAACAAGTTCCTGGAGAAGCTGAACCAGCAGAAGGAGAAGAAGTCGGGCGAGATGGCCCAGAAGCAGCGCAACGACGAAGGTCAGATGGGCAAGAAGGACGCGCCCAAGACCAACAACCGCGCCGCGCCCAAGGGCGACCCGAACAAGAAGGACGAGGCGCGCGCCCTCACCGCGAAGATCTTCGGCGGTGGCAAGGGCGGCATCTCCACCATCTTCGGCAAGTCGGGCCTGGGCGGCGAGCTCAAGAGCGCCATGGGCAACATGTTCGGCGCCAAGGCGGGAGACGCGGGCGGCTTCGGCGGCATGGGCCTGCGCGGCAGCGGCGGTGGTGGCGGTGGCACCGGTGACAGCATCGGCATCGGCGGCATCGGCACCAAGGGCCGTGGCGGCGGCAGCGGCAGCTACGGCACCGGCGTGGGCACGCTCGGCGGCAAGCAGAGCGTGGACGTGGGCATCACCTCGTCGGATCCGGAAGTGATGGGCTCGCTGGACAAGGAGCTCATCCGCCAGGTCATCCAGCGCAACCGCGGGCAGATCCGCTACTGCTACGAGAGCCTGCTCAACCGCTTCCCCAAGCTGGGCGGCAAGGTCTCCGTGAAGTTCATCATCAGCGCCAACGGCTCGGTGGCCACGTCCAACGTCGCGCAGTCCACGGCGGGCAACTCGGACCTGGAGACCTGCGTGGCCGGCCGCGTGCGCACCTGGAAGTTCCCGGAGCCCAAGGGTGGAGGCTCCGTGATCGTCACCTACCCGTTCATCTTCAAGCAGGCCGGTGACTGACGTAGAATCAACACATCTGTCATTCGCGCGGGCGGTCCTGGACACAGGGCTGCCCGCTTCTTCACTTCAACCTCCCGCCCCCGCGGGAGGACTGCCCCCCACCAGGCTGCCCTCCATGCAGAAAGTCCTTGCTCCTCTTGCCCTGAGCGCCGCGCTCCTCCTTCCCGCGATGGCGGGCGCCCAGGACACCCCCAGCGCCGGTTCCGCGATGCAGGACCGGCCCGCGGTGACCTTCAACGAGGTCGAGCGCGGTGTGTACTTCGGCGTGTATGGCGGGCCGTCGTGGATCGCCAACCCGCCCGCGGACACCGGCCCGCGGCCCTTCTCCTCGGGCCAGATGGCCCAGGTGGAGCTGGGCGTGGACCTGGGCGAGCGCCTGTCCCTGGGCGTTTTCTTCATGGGCTCCGCCAACCGCGCGGGCGCGGAATACGTCGGCTACTCGCAGGGCGCCGCGTCCGGTGACTTCACCATGCTGGTGCCCGGCGCCGTCCTGCGCGCCCGTCTGGTGGGCTTCGCCGACAGCCAGGAGGTCAAGCGCACCTGGATCTACGCCCGTGCCGGCGTGGGCTACGCGATGTTCTCTCCCAAGAAGCTCCTCCCTGATTCCGACATTCTTGTGTTTGCCGGGCCCGGAGTGGAGTACTACACGCGGCTGCGCCACTTCTCGGTGGGGCTGGAGGTCGTGGGGAACTACCTCGCCTCCAAGGGCGCCTTCGGGTTCGCGGTGGCGCCCAACATTCGCTACGCGTTCTAGCGGGAGATTCACGTGGCTCAGGAGAATGGAAGCGGTGGATCGCGTCCGGGTGGACGCGGTCCGAACGGGGGCGCGCCGGGCCAGGGGCCCCGTCGTGACGGACCGGGAGGCTTCGGCGGTCGTGGCGGTCCTGGCGGTGGCCGGGGTGAAGGGCGCGGCCGGGGTGAAGGCCGTGGCCGTGATCGCGACGCCGGCCCGGTGGGGCCCGGCCAGCGCGTCATCGCCGAGCTGAGCGTCCTGGAGAAGGCGCTCTCCAAGAACGACTTCGGGGCGGAGAAGGGTCCGCTGGAGGCCATCGTCCGCTCGCTGCGGACCATGAACCTCAAGTCGCTGGAGGACCTGGACCTCAACACGCGTGGCCGCCTCATCACCACGCTCCTGCGCGTGCAGCGCCAGTCCAAGCCGGCCCTGCCGGAAGCGGGCGCGGAAGCCGCGGCGCCGGAAGCAGGCGCCACCACCGAAGCCGCGCCCGAGGAGGCTCCGGCCTCCGAGGCTGCTGCTCCGGCCGAGGGTGCCGCGCCGGCTGAAGGGAGCGCGCCCGCCGAGGCCGCCCCCGCGAAGCCGGCCGTGGACCCCGCGAAGGAGAAGTTCGACGGCTGGGTGGACGTGATGTCGCTGGTGGGTCGTGTCTGGCGCGCCGCGGGCGACGCGGACCGTTCCCAGGCGGCCTTCGCGCTCAGCGGCCGTGAGCCGACGCCGGAGCCCGCGGCCGCGGCCCGTGAGGAGCGCGCCGAGCGTCCTCCGCGCGGTGACCGTCCGGAGCGCGGCGAGCGCCGGGACCGGGGTGAGCGCGGGGAGCGTCCTCCTCGCGGTGAGCGTCCGGAGCGCGGCGCGGCCGGTGAGCGGCGCGAGCGTCCTGCCCGGGGCGAGCGCCCCGAGCGTGGCGAGCGTCCTCCGCGCGGTGAGCGCCCCGAGCGCGCGCCGATGCCGGAGCTGACGGGCGACTGGAAGGAGCAGGCGACCCAGCTGGAAGGCATGGGCCGCACGCGCGACGCGGCGCGCCTGCACGAGCGCAATAACGGCTTCGCGGATGCCACCCGGCTGTTCGAGGCGGGCGGTGACCTGAAGAGCGCGCTGCGCACGGCGCTGTCCGGCCAGGACAACGACGCGGTCCGCCGCCTCGTGGGCACGCTGCCCCCGGAGCAGATCGGCCCCACGCTGGAGAAGGCCGGCGCGTACGAGCTGCTCATGGAGCACTACGTCGCCAAGGCCGACTTCGAGAACGTCGCCCGCCTCTACGAGCGCGCGCGGCAGTTCGACCAGGCGGGCCTCGCGTACGAGCGCGCGAACAAGCTGACCCTGGCGCGCAAGGCGTACGAGCGCGCCCGGGACCTGGTCAGCGCCAACCGCATCCGGGGCCTGGAGGTGAAGGCCCTGGTGGATCGCGGCGACCGTCTGGGCGCGGCGACCCTGCTGGTGGCCGTGGGCCAGCGGCGCGAGGCGGTGGAGGTGCTGAGCCCCCTGCCTCCTCCGAAGGCGTTCCACTTCATGCAGCGGCTCACCCTGGAGGACGAGGCCAAGGAGCTCGCGAAGCGCGAGCTGGCCCGCGCCGAACAGGAGCAGAAGCCCGCCGGCCGCGCCCGGTGGCTGGAGCTGCTGGGTGACATCACCGCCGCCGCGGAGACGTGGACGCAGGCGGGCCGCAAGGACAAGGCGCTGCCCCTCTACGAGAAGCTCGGTGGGGAGCACCTGCCCCGCGCCGCGCAGCTCGCGGAGGAGCTGCAGCAGCGTGACAAGGCCATCGCCCTGTACACGCAGCTCAACGACAGCGCCGGCCTGGAGCGCGCGAAGGCCCTCCCCGAGGCCCCCGCGACGCCCCCCGCGGACAGCCAGCAGGACGCCGCTGACGACGCCGAATCCGCGGCGTCGCCGACGGAAAATGCTTCCTCGGCTGGCGAGCAAGAAAGCCAATAATTCCCGCCGGTTGACGGGTTTTGCATGATTGCCCGGGGGCGCCCGCGGCCGGTACACTCCGGCCGCTGGCGCCCTCGTTTCATTCCCCCTTTGGCCAACGAGCATCATGGAACAGCCTTCCACCCCTGCGCGTCCCACGCTGCGTGTGACCGATGACCGCTCCTTCGTTGAAACCGAAGCGGCCCTGGAGAAGACGGGCCGGGTCGAGGAGCTGATCCGCCTGTACGAGGGGCGCTCGCGGGATGTTCCCACGGAGGAGGCGGCGAGCCTCCTGTGCCGCGCGGCGGAGCTGGCCCACGAGCGTCAGCGCAACGCGCCGCGCGCGGAGGACCTGCTCAAGCGCGCGCTGTTGGTCGCGAAGGACCCGATGCCCGCGCTGCGCGGTCTCAAGCGACTGCATGAGATCCGCCAGGACTCGTCGTCGTTGGTGGACGTGCTGGAGCGGCTGGGCGCCGCGACGCAGGGCGAGGAGAGCGCGGGCCACTACCTGAAGGCCGCGGACCTCTACGAGCAGAAGCTCTTCCGGCGCGACCGCGCGGTGCTGTGCCTGCAGCGCGCGGCGCGGGTGAAGCCGGACCGCGCGACGTTCCGGCGCGTGCGCCAGCTGCTCCTGTCCGAGGAGCGTTTCCAGCCGGCGTTCGAGGCGCTGCAGCGCGAGCGCGCCGCGCTGGGCGACGCGGGCATGGCGGAGGAGTACGCCGCGCTCGCGGAGCGGCTGGTGGACGACCCCACCGAGCACACGCTGGCGCAGCAGGTGCTGGACGTGGCGCGGGAGCTGGATCCGCAGAACGCGCGCGCGGACAAGGCCGCCCGCGCGATGCAGCGCTTCGAGCAGGTGTGGCGCGACAAGGTCCGCATGCTGCGCGGCATGTCGCTGGAGGAGCGCGACCGCAAGAGCGCCGCGCGCCTGTCGCTGCTCGTGGCGAAGCTGTTCGCCTGGTACGACCCGGGCTCCGCCAGCAAGGTGAAGGAGGCGTTGGACCGCTGCTTCCTCCTGTGGCCGGGCATGCCGGAAGCGCTCACGCTCATCGAACGGATGGCGGGGCGCGCGGGCGATTACGGACCGGCGCTCGCGCAGCTGGAGGCGATGGCGGGCGAGGCGCGCGACCGCACGGCGCAGGTGGACCTGTGGCTGCGCGTGGGCACGGTGAAGCTGGGCCGGATGAACGACGCGGCCGGAGCGCTGGCCGCCTTCGAGAAGGCCGTGGCGGCGGATGCGTCGCGCGCGGACGCGGCAAGCCTGGCGGCGGAGCTGATGCTGGGCCAGGAGCGCTACGCGGACGCGGTGGCCACGCTGGAGCGCTACCTGGGCACGGTGAAGGACCGCTCGCAGCAGGCCAGCCTGCGTCTGCGCCTGGCGGACCTGTGCATGCAGCAGTTGCAGGACGCGGACGCGGCGCGCGCGCACCTGGAGGCGGCGCTCAAGCTGGAGCCCACCAACGCGCTCGCGGCCTTCCAGCTGTCGCGCCTGCTGGCGGAGGACGAGAAGCTGGACGAGGTGCTGCCGCTCCTGGAGCTGGCCATGCTCGCCCCGCGTCCGCGCGCCGAGCGCGTGGCGTTCTGTGAAGCGCTGGCGCTGATGTTCGAGGAGCAGGAGAACGAGCGAGGCGCCTTCGAGGTGCTGGCGCGCGCGCTGGAGCTGGAGCCGGGGCGGCCGCTCCTGCTCAACACGGTGGTGGAGCACGCGGAGAAGGCCAACGCGCAGCCGGCGCTGGCGCACGCGCTCTTGCGCGCGGCGCAGGGGGCGACGCCTCCGGCCGTGGCGGTGGCGCTGTGGCGGCACCTGGCTCAGCTGCTCCAGGGCCCGCTGGCGGACCCCGTGCGGGCGGAAGCGGCATGGCGCGAGGTGCTCGCGCGCGCGCCGGGCGACACCGTGGCGAGCGAGGCGGTGAAGTCGCTGCAGGCGGCCGCGGCGCTGGCGGATGATCCGAAGACGCGGCTGGAGACGGACATCGCCCGGCGCGAGGCGGCGGGTGCCTCGCCCGTGGAGCTGGAGCCGCTCGTGCGTCAGTGGGTGCAGCTGGCACCCGAGGACACGCAGGCGGTGCAGCGGCTCCAGGCGCTGTGCGTGGCGCTGTCGAAGTTCGAGGAGGCGGCGGCGCTGGCGGGGAAGCTGGCGACGCTCTCCGAGACGCAGCTGGAGCGCAACGAGTGGACCGCGCGGCAGGCGAAGCTGTACGCGGAGCGGCTGAACCGCCAGGAGGACGCGGCGGACCTGTTCCTCGCGCTGCTGGCGGAGAACGTGTCCACGGGTGTGGTGGTGGGCGGCCTGGAGCGGCTGGCGGCCGGAGGCGTGCGCACGGCCGCGCTGACCGAGGCCCTGGCGAACCACTACGGCCGCACGGGCGACCATCAGCGGCAGGTGGCGGCGCTCCAGCAGCAGCTGGACTCCACGACGGACGCGCCCACGCGCAAGCGGTTGCTGACGGTGCTGGCCAGCATCCACGAGAAGCAGCTCGCGGACAGCCGCGCGGCGTTCGACACGCGGCTGCGCATGGTGCGCGAGGAGCCGAAGGACGAGGCGGGACGCGCGGAGACGGCGCGCCTGGCGCGCGACCTGTCCGCGCACGCGGAGCTGGGCCGGGTGCTGCGCACGCTCGCCACGGAGTCCGAGGACCCCGTCCTCGCCGTGCAGCTGCTCTCCGAGGCGTCGGTGCTGGCGGAGGAGGGCGGGATGGCGGCGGAGGCCATCACCGCGCTGGAGGCCGCGCTGTCGCGCTCGCCCGAGTCGCCGCAGGTGCTCCAGCGCCTCGTGCGGCTGTACGGGCGCGCGGGCCGCTCCGCGGACGCGGAGACGCTGCTGCGCAAGCGCATCCACGCCACGCGCGGGCCGGAGCGGTTGGAGCTGCTCCTGCGGCTCGTGGACCTGAACGTGGAGCTGGGCCGTCCGCAGCAGGCCGCCGAAGCGCTCCAGTCCGCCATCACGCATGGTGGCGAGGAGGGCCGGCACCTGTCGCGCCTCGCGGAGCTCTACGAGAAGGCCGGCATGCAGCGCGAGCTGGGGGACACCCTGGCGCGGATGATCGGCCTGGCGGAGACGGCCGGTGACGCGGACCACGTGTCGCGGCTGAAGCTGCGCCGCGCGCAGCTGCTGCAGGGCTCGCAGGACGGCAGCGCGGAGGCGGTGCAGAGCTACGCGGACCTGCTGCGGCAGCGTCCGTCGGATCCGGACGCGCTCTCGGCGCTGGAGGCGATGCTGGCCTCGGGCCCGTCGCGCGAGGCGGCGGCGCGCGCGCTGATTCCGGCGTACGAGCGCACGAAGGAACACCGCAAGCTGGTGGCGACGCTGGACGTGCTCTCGGAGGTGGCTCGCGACGACGCCGGGCGGGTGCAGGCGCTGCGTCACGCGGCCCAGGTGCACCTGGCGCACCTGCGGCAGCCGGAGCTGGCGTTCGCGTCGCTCGCGAGGGCGATGCGCCTGGCCCCGGCGGACGCGGGTCTCCGGGCCGCCGCGCGTCAGGCCGCGGAGGACGCGGACGCGCTCGACAGCTTCGCGGAGATCCTCTCCGAGCTGACGGAGGAGGGCGACGTGGGCCCCGCGCGCGCGGCGCTGCTGCGCGAGCTGGCGGAGGTGCAGGAGAAGAAGCTCGACGACCGGCCCGGCGCGGTGAAGGCGCTGCGCGCGCTGTTGGAGCTGGAGCCGGGCAACCTCGACAGCCTGCGGGCGTTGCAGCGGTTGCACCGTGCGGGCGAGGAGTGGGCGGCGCTGGCGGAGGTGCTGGAGAAGCTGGCGGCGGCCATCCAGGAGCCCGCGGATCAGCTCGTGTGCCTGCGCGAGGCCGCGCTGCTGCACGAGGCGAAGCTCACCGACAAGGAGAGCGCGGCGTCCGCGTGGCGCGCCATCGCGGAGCGAGACCCGGCGCAGCGCGAGGCCGCCACGGCGCTGGACCGCCTCTACACGGACCTCAACCGCCCCAAGGACCTGGCGTGGACGCTCACGCTGCGGCGCAACCAGGAGGGCCAGAGCCCGCAGGGGCGTGAGGTGTCCTTCCGCCTGGCGGAGCTGCTGCGCACGGTGCTGGACGACGCCAACGCGGCGCTGGGCCTCTACAAGCGCATCCTCACCGAGGACCCCGGCCACCCGGGCGCGAGGGCCGCGCTGGAGGCCTGGGTGAAGGCGTCCGTGCCCATGAGCGGCGCGGCGTTGGAGGTGCTGGACAAGGTGCTCGCGCAGGTGGGCGACCATGCCCGCCGCGTGGCGCTGCGCGAGACGCGGATGGAGTCCGCGCTCACGGTGGAGAAGATCATCCTCGCCGGGGAGGTCCGCCGCATCTTCGAGCGCGACATGCAGCAGCCGTCGCTCGCGTTCATGGCGGCGGTGAAGGCGTTCGCCAACGACCTGGACCGCGAAGGCGTGCGTCCGGACCTGGAGCGGCTGGCCCGCGACACGGGCAGCCACGAGGTGCTGGCGGAGATCTACGAGAGCACCGCGGTGGAGCTCACCGCGGGAGACCCGGCGACGCTGGACCTGCTGCGCCGCGCGGCGGAGCTGCGTGAGAGCCTGGATCAGCCCGAGGAGGCCACGCGCCTCTGGAAGAACCTGCTGGCGGACGCGCCGCAGGACCGCCAGGCGCTGGAGGCGCTGTCCCAGCTCTACGAGAAGGGCCAGAACGCCAAGAGCCTGTCGGAGGTCTACGCGCGCCAGGCGCAGCTCTCCACCGACCCGGAGGCGCGGCTGGGCCTGCTGCTCAAGGCCGGTGAGGCCTACGCGAGCGCGGGCGAGGACGCGAAGGCCATCGAGGTGCTGCGCTCCGCGCTGGCGAACCGCAAGGTGCCCGAGGGGCTGCTGGCGCTCGACAAGCTGTACGCGAAGACGCGCCACTTCGTGGAGCAGGCGGACGTGTTGGATCAGCTCGCGGAGCTCGCGCCGGACGAGCCCGGGCGCCGCGCGTACCTGCTGCGCCGCGCGCAGTTGCTGGAGAAGGAAGTCGGCCCCACGGAGGCGCTGCCGGTGTACCGCCGGCTGCTGGAGCTGTCGCCGGGCGATGGCCAGGTGGTGGCGGGCCTGGAGCGCCTGCTCGCGCACGACGGCCCCCGCCTGGAGGCGGCGCGGTTGCTGGAGCCCGTCTACCGCGGCCTCAACGACACGCGGAAGCTGGTGGACGTGTTGGAGGTGCTCCTGCCGGGAGTTCCGCCGGAGAAGCGCCTGGAGCGGCTGCAGGAGATCGCCGTCCTGCGCGAGGGCCTGGGCCAGACGTCGCTGGCCTTCGTCGCGCGCCTGCGCGCGTTCAACGAGCTGCCCGCGGAAGCCGGCGTGCGCGACGAGCTGGAGCGGCTCGCGGCGGACTCGGGCTCCTTCGAGGAGGTGGCGGCGGCCTACGAGGATCAGCTGGAGCGCGACCCCGCGGAGCCCCTGGCGGGCGACCTGTGGCGGCGGCTGGCGGCCATCTACGACAACCGCCTGAAGCGCTACGACCTGGCGGTGCGCGCGCTGGAGCAGGTGAGCCGGCGCGACCCGATGAACAAGCCGGTGCTGGAGGCCATCGCCCGCGTGCACCGCCGCACGGGCGCGCACCGGGAGCTGGCGCTCGTCATGCGCCGGCAGGTGGCGGCGGAGACGAGTCCGTCCTCGCAGATCAACCTGCTCTTCGAGCTGGCGCACCTGGCCGAGGAGACGCTGGCGGACAAGTCGCTGGCGGCGCAGACGTACCGCGAGGTGCTGGAGCGCCGGCCGGAGAACGCCAACGCGCTGAAGCTCCTGGGCCGCGTGCTCGCGGACATGGAGCGCTGGGCGGAGCTCGCGCAGCACGTCGAGCGCGAAATCCAGATGGCGGACGCGCGGGACGCGCAGGAAGAGGCGTCCGACCTGCGCGTGCGTCTGGGCCGGCTGAAGGTGTCGCGCCTGGATGATCCGCGCGGCGCGCTGGAGCTGTACCAGGCGGTGCTCGCGCGGCGCGCGGGACACCCGGGCGCGGTGGGCGCGCTGGAGGAGCTGGCGCGTTCGGAGAGCCCGCTGCGAGGCGCGGCGGCGAGCGCCCTGGAGCCCATCTTCGCTTCGGTGGGCAACCACCTGAAGCAGGTGGAGATGCTGGAGTCGCGCGCCTCCGCGGAGGCCGTGCCGCAGGAGCGGGCCGCGCTGCTGCGCCGCATCGCGGAGATCTACGCCACCGCGCTGGAGAACGCGGAGATGGGGTTCCTCTCCGCCACGCGTGCGCTGCGCGAGCTGCCGGAGGATCCGCGCTCGCTGGAGCTGTGCATCCAGCTGGTGGACAAGGCGGAGGCGCCCGAGGAGCTGTGCGCGGTGCTGACCGAGGTGGCCCCCAAGGCCAGCGACGCGGCCCGCGCGGAGCTGTACCGCGCGCTCGCCCGGATGCAGGTGGACCTGGGTGAGCCGACGGAAGCGCTCCAGTCGTGGAAGCGCGTGCTGGAGCTCAAGCCCACGGACACCGAGGCATTGGACGGTACCGCGCGGCTGGTGGCCTCGACGGGCCGTCCCTCGGAGCTGCTGGAGGTGCTGCGCCGTCAGCTCGCGCTGTCGGAGGAGCCGGCGCGCCGCGCGGCGGTGCTCCACCAGATTGGCGCGTTGCAGGAGGAGCAGCTCAAGGATCCGCTGGGCGCGCTGGCCACGTTCCGGCGGCTCCTGGAGCTGCAGCCGGATGACGCGGTCGCGCTCGCGCGCATGGACAGCCTCTGCCAGAAGCAGGAGCGCTGGCCGGAGCTCGCGGACGTCCTCGCGCGGCGCATCGCGCTGATGCCGCCGGAGGAGGGCCTGGAGCTGAAGTTCCGCCTGGGGACGGTGCGCGAGTCCAAGCTGCTCGACAAGGCGGGCGCGCTGTCGCTGTTCGGCGAGGTGCTGTCCATGCAGCCCAACCACCCGGGCGCGGTGGGCCGCATGGAAGCCATCGTGGCGCGCGAGCCGCAGAACCTGCTCGCGGTGGAGACGCTGCTGCGCGCCTTCCGCGCGAGCGGTGACGTCATGCGGCTGGCGCAGCTGATTGAGACGCGCGTGGGCGTGTCGCCGGACGCCATCGAGCGCAAGCAGCTGCTCGGTGAGCTGGCCACGCTGCGCGAGACGCAGGGCGAAAGCGAGCTGGCCTTCCTCGCGCTCTACCGCGGCTTCAAGGAAGACCCGAACGACAGCGAGGTCCGCCGCCGCCTGGAGAACGCCACCGACGTCGCGGGCAGCTACGACGAGCTCGTGGTGCTCTACGAGGAGGCCCTGCCGCGCATCGCCGAGGCCGCCGACGCGGCCCAGGTGTGCCTCAAGCTGGGCCAGGTGCTGGAGACGCGCCTGCGCGACCCGGACCGCGCGGTGTCCTACTTCGAGCGTGCGCGCACGCTGCACGCGTCGGTGCAGCAGAGCTCGCTCGTCGCCTTGGACCGGCTCTACCTGCACCTGGAGGCGTGGCCGGAGCTGGCCGGTGTGCTGGAGGCGCTGGCCACCGGCGCGACCCAGCCGGCGGACAAGATTGGCTTCCTCTTCCGCCTGGGGCAGCTCTACCAGGAGCGGATGGACAGCCCGGACCGCGCCGCGGGGGCCTATGAGGCCATCCTCGCGTTGGATCCGTCGCACCTCGCCTCGGCGCGGCTGTTGGAGGGCATCTACGAGGGCGCGGGCGCGTCCGAGAAGCTCTACGCCATCCTGAAGCTCCAGGCGGACAAGGTCTCCGGCAGCGAGCGGGACCGCGTCCTGGGCAAGATGGCGCAGGTGTCGGCCGAGGGGCTTTCGGACCTGGGCCGCTCCATCGACCTGTACTGCGAGCTGCTGGCGAAGAACCCGCGCAACGAGCAGGTCTTCAACGCGCTGGAGTCGCTGTACGAGCGCGCGGGCCGTCCGCAGGAGCTGCGCGAGATGCTCGAGGGCCGCCTGGCCATCACGCTGGATCCGCGTGAGGTGGTGCGCCTCAACGAGCGCCTGGGCCGCGTGGTGTACCGCCTGCTCAAGCAGCCGGAAGCGGCGGTGCCGTACTTCAAGGCGGCGCTGGACCGCGACGCGCGTCACCGTGGCGTGCTGGACACGCTGCGCGAGCTGTACGACGAGACGGGCCAGCGAGAGGAGCTGGTGGGTATCCTGCGCCGCCTCATCCCGCTGCAGGACAGCAGCGACGGCGTGAAGGCGCTCCGCCTGCGGATGGCGGAGGTGCTCGCGGGCATGGGCCGGCGCGAGGAGTCGCTGGACGCGGCCCGCCGCGCGCTGGAGGTGGAGCCGCACTCTGTCTCCGACCTGGAGCGCGTGTACGCGCTGTCCGTGTCGCTGCGCGCGTGGAACGACGCGGTGCGCGCCCTGGAGCTCAAGGTCCAGGTGCACCTGGTGGCCGAAGAGCGCGACCCGGCCATCGCCGCGTACTTCACGGTCGCGGACCTGTGGGAAGGGCAGGGCGGAAAGCCGGAGCTGTCCGCCGGCGCGCTGGAGAAGGTGCTGGAGCTCGACCCCGCCAACCGCACCGCCTACGAGCGCGTGTGCACGCTGTACCGCGCGAACAACGACTGGCGCGCGTACGCCACGGTGATGGACCGCTACATGCCCCACCTCGTCACGGACGAGGAGAAGATGGCGGCGCTGCGGGAGATCGCCCGGGTGCAGGAGGAGCGCCTGGGCCAGAAGGACGTGGCCTTCCTGGCGCTCTGCCGCGCGCTGCAACTGGACGCGGCCGAGGATGCGCTGCGCGAAGAGGTGGAGCGCCTCGCGGACGAGACGGGCAGCCACGAGGAGCTGGCGGCGGTCTACGAGGAGGTCGCGGACGAACTGCCCCGTGGCCCGCTCGCGGAGCGCATCTACGCCACGCTCGCGCGCATCCACGACTCGCGGCTGGATGATCCGCAGGCGGCGGAGGCCGCGTTCCGGAAGATCCTGGAGTTCGACCCCACCAATGCCACCGCGCTGGACGGGCTGGCGGCGGTGTTCCAGCGGCGTGGCCGCGACCGCGAGTACGTCGTCGCGCTGGAGCAGAAGCTGGAGGCGGCGGGCTCCATCGAGGCGCGCAAGGGCATCCTCAAGGAGATCGCCCGCGTCTGGGACGAGACGCTGGACGACCCCACGGAGGCGGCCAGCGCCCTGTTGCGCGCGCTGGAGCTGGAGCCGGACCTGGAGACGCTCGGCGTCCTCACGAAGCTCTACCGTCGCGGGAATGCGTTCCGTGACGTGGCCACCACGCTGCTGCGGGCCCGCGACCTCGCGGCGTCCAACGAGGAGCGTGCGCGCATCCAGGTGGAGGTTGCGACCGTCTACGAGCGCGACCTGAAGGACGACGAGTCCGCGGTCTCCGCGTTCCGCATGGCGCTGGAGTTCGACCCCTACAACCGCGAGGCGCTGGAGGCGCTGGAGCGGCTGCACACGCGGTTGGATCAGCCGGCGGACCTGCTCGCCATCTACGAGCGGATGCTGGAGCTGTCGCAGGACTACCGCGAGAAGGTCCGCGTCCTCTTCCGCAGCGCGACCATCTGGGAGGACACGTACCAGAACCCGGCCAACGCCGACGCGTGCGTGGAGGGCGTGCTCTCCATCGACCCGCAGAACGTGTCGGCCATCAAGTCGCTCATCCGGCTGCGCCGCGCGCAGTCCCGGTGGGAGGACCTCCTCCTCGCGTACGAGCGGCAGCTCGCGCTCGCCACCAGCCCGCAGGAGCAGGCGGAGCTGTACGTGGAGATGGGCAACGTCCAGTACCAGAACCTCAAGGCCGTGGACCGCGCGGTGAACAGCTACCACGCGGCGCTCGCCACGGACCCCGAGTCCCGTCAGGCGCTGCACGCCCTGGGCAACCTCTACGAGCGCAGCGGCAACTGGCCCTTCGCGCTGGAGATGCTCCAGAAGGAAGCGCAGGTCGTGGGCAGCGACCCGGCGGCGGTGGAGCTGTGGCATCGCCTGGGGAAGATCAACGAGGACATGCTCTCGGACATGGCGAGCGCGCGGAACGCGTACCAGCAGGCGCTCGCCATCGACCCGGGCCACCTGCCCACCATCCGCGCCCTCAAGGGCATCCAGGAGCAGGAGCAGGACTGGAGCGGCTACGAGCAGACGCTGCTGCAGGAGGCGCAGCAGACGGATGATCCAGCCGCCAAGGGCAAGGCCCTGTTGGACGTCGCGCGCTACCACGCGGAGACGCGCGAGGACCGTGACACGGCCACGCCCTATTGGGAGGAGACGCTCAAGCACATCCCGGACAGCCTGGAGGCGGCGCGCCCGCTGGCGGACGTCTACATCGCGAGAGAGGACTGGTCGTCCGCGGAGCGGATGCTGGACATCGTCACGCGCAAGATGGCGGAGAAGGCCATGGCGGAGAAGGACCCCGCCATCGCGCAGGACCTCTGCCGCCAGCTCTACCGGCTGGGCTACGTGGCGGAGAAGCTGGGCCGCCGCGACAAGGCCCTGTCCTCGTACGAGAAGGCCTATGGCCTGGACGCCACGTACCTGCCCTCGCTCGAGGGCTACGGCAACCTGCTGGTGCAGGCGAAGCGGTACGAGGACGCGCTCAAGGTCTTCCAGACCATCCTCATCCACCACCGCGAGGAGCTGACGGACCTGGAGGTCGTGGAGGTCTACTGGCAGCTGGGTGACGTGCACGCCGCGCTCGGCCAGACGGACCGCGCACAGAACCACTTCGAGAAGGCGCTCGCCATCGACCCGCAGCACGAGCAGACGCTGCGCGCGCTGGTGACGCTGATGGACAAGGCGGGCAACTACGACAAGTCCGCGGAGCTGCGCCAGGAACTCGTCAACAGCCTGGAGGGCGAGGCCAAGGTCAAGGTCTACCTGGAGCTGGGCCGCATCGCGCGCGACGAACTGCACGACCCGTACATGGCCATCGACGCGTTCACCGGCGCCCTCAAGACGCAGCCGGACGCGCCGGAGGTGATGGACGCGCTCTACCGGCTGCTGCGCGAGACGCGTCAGGGCCAGAAGGCCGCGGACGTGCTGGGCCGCATGCTGGCGCTGCCCGCGCTCGCCCTGGAGCCGCACAAGGCCAAGCGCGTGTGGTTCGCTCTCGGGGAGATCCGCCGGGACGAGCTGAAGGACGTGGAGGGCGCGACGCAGGCCTTCAACGCCGCGCTCGACCTGGACCACCGCTTCGTGGAGGCCTTCAGCGCGCTGGAGGCGATGCTCGGCGGCGCGCGTCAGTGGAAGGTGCTGGAGGAGAACTACACCCGCATGCTCGCGCGTCTGCCCAAGACGCCGGACACGCACCCCGCGCGCATGACGCTGTGGCGCGCGCTGGGCGACCTGTACCTCCAGGTGCTCAAGCATCCGGAAGGCGCGGTGGCCGCCTACGGCGTCGCGGCGAAGGGCCTGCCGGACGACGCCTCCATCCAGGAGATGTTCGCGGAGGTCGCGGGCCAGATGCCGGGCCGCGAGGAAGAGGCCATCGTGGCGCTGCGCCGCGCGCTGCCGAACACGGAGAACCCGCGCAAGGTGGTGGGCAACCTGGTGCGGCTGTCCGCGGTGCGCAAGGACTACGACGCCGCGTGGCTCGCCGCGCAGGCGGTGTCGGGCCTCTTGGGTGAGGCGGGCGAGGACGAGCAGGAGATCCTCACCAAGCTGGGGCCCTACGCGAAGAAGAAGGAACTGGCGCAGCGTCCGCTGACGGACCGGCTGTGGCAGACCGCGCTCTTCCACCCGAAGGTGCGCGGGCCGCTGTCGGAGCTGCTGGGCCTGCTCTTCGAGAAGGCGGGACACCTGTACTCGGTGCCCTTCCCGCAGTACCAGCTGGTGCCGAAGCGCCACCGCATCGACGTGGCGGCGGCGCAGGAGTACCACGTCAACCACTACCGCTACGTCGCGCGGCTCTTCGGCATGGAGGCGGTGGAGCTGTACTCGCCCTTCCTCGTGGCCACGCGTGAGCGGCTGGCGAAGCGCTCCAACGAACCGGCCCCCGAGCCGCTCGTGAACGTGGATCTGCTCCAGACGCATCCCGCGTGTGTGCGTGTGGGCGGCAAGTACTTCGCGGAGCAGGGGCAGAAGGAGGTGTACTACCTCCTGGGTCGTACCCTGGCCCTGGCCCGTCCGGAGCTGGCGTTCAGCCAGCGCGTCGCGCCCGAGCGGCTGGAGGCCGTGGTGCAGGCGGCGCTCAGCCTGGTGGTGGGCAACGTGCGCTACACGGTGGATCCGCGGCTGGTGGACGTGGAGCGGCAGCTGCTCCAGAAGAGCCTGAGCGAGCCGGACCGGGCCGCCCTGGCGAAGGTGGCGAGGGCCTACCTGCCCACGGCGACGCCGCAGGATGTGCGCACGTGGCTGGAGGGCGCGGAACTCACCGCGTCGCGCGCGGGCCTCTTCGCCGCGGGCGAGCTGGAGCCCGTGCGCCGTATGGTGCAGGGCGAGACGGGGTCCTCCTTCCGCGTCGCCCCGCGCACCAAGCTGCGGGAGTTGCTGGTGTTCGCGACCTCCGAGGACCTGCACGAGCTGCGTGTGGCCGTTGGCACACACGTCGAGGTCCAGGTGCGAAAGTAAGGCCCTCAGACCGCAACGAGGGTTCATGCGTTGAAAGCAGGCGGGCGTTCAAGGCAGGTGTCCTTGATCTCCGCCGGTGGCCACTTCTACGATTCGGACGGGATTTCGCCCGTCATTTCTGAGGCTTACGGGAACGATGCGTTTCGTCTGCGACAGCTGCCGCGCGCAGTACATGATCAGCGACGACAAGATTGGCCCCAAGGGGGTCAAGCTTCGTTGCAAGAAGTGCGGTCACACCATTCTGGTGAGGCCCGCCGGTGCATCGGCGGCGAAGGAGGGCGGAGCGGAGGCCTCCGCGTCTACCGAGACCAAGAGCAGCGCGGATGCGAACGCGCCCCGCATCGTGGAGTCGTCCGGCACGGGGCTGCCCGCCTCGCTGGGCACGCCGCCGGAGGGCGGCCTCTTCACGGACGTGGAAGAGGATGAGATCGGCGCGGTCTTCGACCAGGTCCTGAGCACGGGCTCGCAGAAGCTCAAGGCCGCGGAAGCGGAAGCGGAGGCCAAGGCCGCGAAGGCGGAGGCCGTGCGCAAGCTCGCCGAGGCCGAATCCGCCGAGCCGACCGCGGAGGAGAAGGCCGCCGCCGCGTCGCACGAGTGGTACGTCGCCATCGACGAGAAGCAGGTGGGCCCCTGGACGGTGGAGAAGGTGAAGGACGCCTGGGACCGTGGCGAGGTGGGCCCGGACAACCTCTGCTGGCGCTCGGGCTTCAGCGACTGGATTCCCCTGTCGGAGACGGCGGAGCTGGCGTCGGTGCTGGCGCCGCGCCCGGCCAAGCCGGTCATCGTCGCGCCCGCGCCAGTGTCCACGTCGTCGCCCACGCTTCCCGCCGGTCCGGTGGAGTCCGCCTTCAGCGCGGGCGCCTCCCGTCCTGGCTCGGGTGGCAACTCGGCCGTGGCCGAGGAGCCGGTGGGCTGGAAGCCCTCGGCCGCGAGCGTGCTGGCTTCGCTGGTGAAGGAGGAGAACGACGCCCTCAGCAAGCCGCCGCCGCGTCCGGCGCCGTCGCTGGAGCGCGAGCCGTTGTCACAGTCGCGCCTCCTGGACGTGCCCATGCCGCCGCCGGAGCCGGTGTCCTCCCCGGCGATGCCCGGCGCCATGATGGCCGCCGCGCCCCAGGCCTACGCGCCGCCGCAGCCGCAGGGCTATGCGCCGCAGCCGCCGGTGCAGCAGCAGTACGCGCCGCAGCAGCCCGCGGCCTATGCGCCGCAGCAGCCCCAGATGCCGTACGGGCAGCAGCCGCAAGGCTACCCGCCTCCGGGGTATCCGGCGGCCTATCCGCCGCCCGCGGCGGCACCGGCGGGCGGCAAGGGCCGCACGGGGATGATGGTCGCGGTGACGGCGGGTGTGCTGGTGATGGCGGGTGCAGCGGTCGTCTTCGTCGCGCGCGGCAATTCGTCCGAGCGTCCCGCGGAGCAGCCGGTCCAGGTCGCGGCCGCGCCGACTCCCAAGGCGGAGATGCCGCCCATGCCGCCGCCTCCCGCTGCGGTGCAGACGCCTCCTCCGGCGGCGGTGCAGCCCGCGGCGACGCCGACCCCTCCTGCCGGAACGCCTGCGGAAGGCACGGCGGCGACCGCTGCCGCGGGGACGCCTTCCGCCGCTGGCACTCCGGCCGCGCCCGCCGTGGCGGCGGCTCCGGCCGCCACGCCGACGCCTCCTCCGCCCACGGCGGAGGTGAAGCCTGCCTCCACGACGCCCAACATGGGGACGGCGGTGGCGCGCGTGGATTCGCGCAACCATCGCAAGTCGGGCTCCAGCGGCAGCCGAGGCTCCTCGCGGGATGAGGACGAGGGCGACGCGATCACCGTGTCGAAGCCTTCCGCTGCGTCGTCGTCTTCGTCATCGAGCTCCGGTGGCGGGGATGACGACTTCGACGAGCTGTTCGGCACGAAGAAGACGACGGCCGCGAAGCCCGCGAGCAAGCCGACGGCGACGGCGTACATCCCGCCCGAGCCGGGAGGCGGCACGCTGGATCGCCTGCAGCAGTCGGACATCATGCAGGTGGTGCTGAACAACAAGCCGGCCATCGTGAAGTGCGTGAACGAGCAGAAGCAGAAGGACCCGTCGCTCAGCGGCAAGCTGGTGATGCGCTGGACGGTCCAGACGAGCGGCAAGACGACCGGGGTGTCGTGCCGCACGGACGAGTTCCGCTCGAGCCACATGGCCACGTGCATCACGGGCCTTATCAAGAGCTGGTCGTTCCCGAAGCACCAGAAGCAGGGCGAGCCCATCGACTTCCCGTTCACGTTCTGAAATCCAGCAGCGACATCGCCGTCATGTATGACGGCGATGTCGCTGTGACGTGCGTCAGGATTGTGCGCTTTCGTGAACAGTGAATTTCCTCGGGTGGGAGCCGTGGAAAGGTCGGTCGACACTCGTTGACACGTCTGGAGCGAGAGGACTAAAGCCGCTCGACTTCAAACCCGGTGTCTGGAGTCAGGTGGCCGGAGACACCGGGCGACGTAACCCATCCAGGAGGATGTTCCGAATGCAGCTGCGCAAGATGATGGTGATGCTCGCCGCTTTGAGCTCGATGAGCCTGGCCCTGACGGCCTGTGGCGATGACGCGACGACGATTGATTCCTGTACGTCGGACACCGACTGCTCCTCCGGTTTCTGCAACACGGCCGCCAGCGTGTGCATGGAGACCTGCGAGAGCGCCGCTGACTGCCCGGACAGCGAGAAGGAATGCGCCGTGCTGGCCGGTTCGTCCAAGACGGAGAAGGTCTGCCAGTGCAAGACGAACCAGCTGTGCAACGATGGCGACTCCACGGACCTGGTCTGCGGCACCGTGTCCAAGCGCTGCGAGGAGCCCGGCTCCACCCCCGCGGCCTGCACCAAGGACGCTGACTGCGGCTCCGGCAACACCTGCAACACCGCCACGGGCGTGTGCAGCCCGGCCGCGACGACCTGCACCGGTGAGGGCCAGGCGGCTTGCGCGTACGGCTCGGCTTGCTACAGCGGAACCTGCTCGGCGCCCCCGACCCCGACCTGCGACAATTACACGGCCTTCCCCAAGAAGTCGTCGCTGGGGACTACGGGTCCGATCATTTTCAAGGTGGCGACGACGAGCGCGGAGCCGAACAGCGCCTTCTGCGCGAGCGCCGGAGCCAGCACCAAGCGCGTGAAGATCACCATCTCGGCGTATTCGGACACGGCATGGCCGGCTACGTCCGCTGAGCTTAACGGCTTCTTCTACGTCCTCGTCGCTGGAAACGAGCAGGCGCCTTCGATCAGCACTTCTGCTGGCAACTACACGGTCTCCGGTAAGCGCGCGGACATTGTTGCCAACCTCTGCGTGCTGCCGTCGTCGACCACGACTTCGCTTGGCTACTACTTCACGGGCGGCAACTTCGCCTGCCACCAGGCGAACTACTAAGGACCGGATCGAGGACTCCTGATGCTCAGGAGTTCCGAGCCACCGAGCCTATTGGAGCCCCGCCCAGGAATCATCGGGCGGGGCTCTTTGTGTTGTTTCTCTGCCACGGAACTTGAAGCTTTGGTGAAGCCGTCAAACGGCAGGAAGGGTCCATGAATTTCAGTCAGTCCTTCCCAGTCTTTTCAGGTGCGCGCACGGGCGTTCCGGCGACTTCAAAAGGAGACTCCATGCAGTCCAAGAAGCTGATGCGGATTTTCACTCTGGGCCTGGCTCTCGCATCCCCTATCTCCTTCGCGGGAGACGCCACGACTCAGTTGGTGTGTCCCGAGGGCACCAAGCAGTCCGGTTCCAAGGAAGAGGGGCTGTTCTGCCGCAAGCAGGAGCTGGCCGGGGGAAGCTTCGTGGCGAACGGCCCCTACCGTTCGTTCCACGCCAATGGAAAGAAGGCGGCAGTGGGGCAGTACTCGAATGGCTTCAAGACCGGCACCTGGTACTTCTACGATGAAGCCGGTAACCAATACGGCAAGACGGAGTTCCGCGAGAACAACTACCACGGCACTCGGACGCTCTACTTCGCCAGCGGCAAGCCCCACTTCATCGAGCAGTACCAGAATGGCCTGAAGGACGGCGTGGTGCAGGAAATGAGCGAGGACGGCAAGGTCGTCCGTGAGAGCCGCTTCGAGAAGGGCAAGGAAGTCGCCGCCAAGTAGCCAGGCGGACGTGGTCAGGAGGGCCCCAGCCTGCTTTCCAGGCCGGGGCCCTTCGCATTGCGGGGCTTTCCCTTGGGGCTCCAGCCAGATAGGAACAACGCTGTGAAGGCCCCCTCTCTCGTTCCAGTCCTTTCCGCTGTCCCTGTCTGCACGGTGCCGCAGATGGGCTTGCGTGAACTTGAGCGCATCCGGCTCATCCTGAGAGGTGGCTCGGTTATCGACTGGCGGCGCATGCACTTCCAGACTCGGGACGAGGTGGACCGGTTCCTGCGCCTCTGCCAGTTGGACGTGTCGCGGCCCTATGATGATGCCTGGGGCCGGACGGTGCTCGCCGATGCCGTCGAGTACCTGCGCAAGACCTTCGACTACCGGGTCGCGGACGCGGTGGCCCGGCCGGAAGAACTCCATGACCTCTTCCTCTTTGCCTCGGGGGCGAAGGGTCTTGCTCGCTACCGGCGGATCGCCTGCATCGTTCTGAAGGTGATGCACGTCATCCAGCACATCGAAGGGCGTGACCTTCTCTTCCGGCTGGCCGCCTCCGAGGCCGAACTGGCGGAGATGGTCACGGAGAAGGTGCTGGGCGTTGCTCGTGAGATGAAGGAGATGGGCTTGCCCATCGTGGAGTTCGCCCACTCCATCAAGACGCGGGACTCCCTGGTCACGAAGCTGATCGCGAAGAAGGAGACCGTGGCGGCGCAGGTCTATGACCGTACTCGGTTTCGCGTCATCACCCGCAAGCGGGAGGACCTGTTGCCGGTCCTCTACTTCCTGACGCAGCGCCTGTTTCCCTTCAACTTCGTCGTCCCGGGGCAGACGGAGAACACGCTGCTGCCGTTCAAGGGGCTGTTGGAGGAGAACCCTCACTTCGAGCAGTTCATCCCCCAGCTCCACCTGGACCGGGACTTCGAGGACCGCGAGGACCGAATGGGGAACGCCTTCTCTGGGGATTCCTACCGGGTCCTCAACTTCGTCGTGGACCTTCCACTCCGGATGGATCCCTACCTTCCTCCGCCTGAGAGTGATACCCGCCCCCGGAAGGGACGGGTCACCTTCGCGCTCGTTGAGTTCCAGATCGCGGACGAAGAAACAGCTCGCCGTAATGAACTCGGTGACAACGCTCATGAGAGCTACAAGCGAAGGCAGAAGCGCCGTGTCCTCAACCGCTTGAGTCGAGGGCTCGTTGTTCCCAAGCGTCAAGGGTGAGCAACTTCACGGGGATGAATGGTTTCGGCATCCCGTGCCACTCGCGCTTCGAGAAGCGCGAGTGTTCATGGTGGGCGTCAGTCGTTGAGCCTGAACGTGTATACGTTTGCTGACGACGAATCCTCTTCGACAAAGGAAATGAACGGGGTGCCCGCTGGGCTCAATGCCAGTGATGGAGATGTGGCGGGAGTGCTTGTTCCGGTCAAGGCAGTGAGCGGCGCGTTGACGGGCTGCCATTGATTGGAAATCCATCGGTTGATGAAGATGACTCTTTCCGATGCGACGATCCCGCTCCATGCAAGCGTATGGGGGACTCCTTTTGCCATGCTCATGACGGGCGTGATGTTGCCTGTCGTGGAAGTGCTGACGAGTGACGGAGTAGTCCATGCGTTGCCTTCCCAGCGCGCCCAATAGACCTGTCCATCGGACGTCGGCTGATCGGAAGGTGATTCGACCCAGGCAACCCAGGGGCGTCCGTTGCCATCGATGGATAGCGTCGGTGTCCATGCCAACGACCCCAGGAGCCGACCGCCTAGGGGCAACCCGTCATTCTCAACGACGGCGATTTCTCGAGTGCCATCACCTTCGCCGCTGTAGTTGAAAATGCTGTAAGCTGTGAAGGTTTGAGTTCCTGAAATCAAGGCGGTGGGAGCGTACGTTCGGGTGTATCCGCTGGGGATCGGCAATGTCGAAAGCGACCAGGAGGAAGCTCCCCCCGTGAGTCGATAGTGCCTGACCAAGCCTTCGCCCTCATTGCTGTAATTGGCATACAGGCTTAGCGTCCCTGTTTCCTCAAGGAGCAGGGTCGGCAAACGGAGGGAATCCGAGCCGGCATAATAGGGGAGGACGATAGAAGGCAGCGCCTCCCATGTGGTGCCATTCCATGCCCTGGAGAAAATGCTGTTGACTTTACCATCCCCCGAGGCTTCATGCCATGCGACAACGGGGCGGTTCGACTTGTTGATGATCAGCGTAGGGTGACCAGCGTCGGTTCCTGCCGCACCCAATCCATTCAGTGCGCCCCCCAGGAGGGTCCATTCGGCTCCTGTCCAGCGAGCCACATAGACGTTGCGGGCGACGCCATCACTTTCCGTCCAGGCAATGACGGGCTGATTTTCAAGGTCAAGCTTCAGAACGACTTCCTTGGCGGACGTCGCCCCGCTCACCGCGCTAAGGGCACCACCCAATGGCAGCCACGTTGGCACTGTGAAGGACCAAGCGGGGGCACTCACCAAGCTGTTTCCAGCCAAGTCTGTGATGACATTGGCTGCAGCAGCGAACTCGACCTGTACTGTGCTGGGCGCTGCCAGGGAGGTCGCTGGCGTCAGCGTCAGCGCCTTCCCATCGGCAGACAATGCTGAGGACTTGGAAATGGCTACTCCCGCTCCCGTCTTGAGCCCGACCGCCTCCTCCGTCACCGAGAGCGGATTCATGGGCTCACTGAAGGTGACCCGGACGGAGTCGTGGACGCCCATGGTCGCCGAGTCCTTGGCCGGAAGGAAGGACGCCACCGTGGGCGCCGTCCGGTCCACGATGACCGTCCTTGGTGCACTGGTGAAGACTGCTCCTCCGCGGGTCGCGCGGATGGACAGTTGGTATGTGCCCTCCGCCTCCGAGGTGGTGTCCCAGGTGAACGAATAGGGGCTCCCCGTGGGCTTCACGAGCACCGTGGCGTCCTTCAGGATCTCCACCTGCTCCGCCGCGCCTCCTTCCACCGTGAACTGCAGGAGCAGGGGGCCTCGCGTGTACGCCTTGCCGGGCGTGGGCACGACCCAGTTCACCACCAGGTCACCGGGCTTTCCGACCGTCACCGTCAGCGTGGCCTGCTTCGTGACCGAGCCGCTCTTGCCCTGGAGCGTCAGCGTGTAGGCCCCGGGCGCCGTGCCCGCTCCCACGCGAATGCTCAGGGTCGCTCGCGTCTCTCCCTTGGGCAGGGTGAACGGCTGAAGCTCGACGCCCGCAGGCGGGGACACGAGGCTCCAGGTGACCGCGCCTCCCGTGGATTCGGTCCAGGCGAGCCGGACGTCGCAGTCCAGGGTTCCTCCCGGGAGGACCTGCTCCTGGGCAGGAGTCGCCGTGAAGGTGAAGTCCGCGTCGGGGTCCGTCCGTGGGTCCTCCTTGGGCGGGTCATCCAGCGGGGGAACGTCGATGCATGCGGGGCTCAGGCCGATGCAACTCAACAGCAACAGGTGTTTCAGGTTGGGCATGGGGGCGCGTTCTGCAAGGTCGGGACCGGTCGGTCCCGAGCGAGAACACTGCCATGCCCGTCCGCGGAGCAGGACAGGCGTCCGGACCCGGAAACACGCCTGCCCGCCGCCCCCCGGACTTCGGGTGGGGACGCGCGGGCAGGTGAGGGACTCCAGAAGGCCGCGAGCTACTTCTTCTTGCGGTTCTTCTTCTTGTTCTCCTTCTCCTTCTTGCGCCGCTCCTTGATGGCGTCGCGGTCGTCCGGCTTGCTCACGGCCGGGGGCGCGTAGCCCATCAGGCGGGCCTTGGCCATCGCGGCCTGACCCATGGGCGGCGTGTAGCCCGGGGCGATCTGCGGCAGCTGCATGGGCATGCCCCCCATGCCTCCGCCCATCGCGGACATGGCCTTCTCCAGTGCCTTCGGGTCCTTCCCGAACATGCTGCCCAGGTCCATGTTCTTCATCTGGCCCAGCTGCCCCAGCTGCTTGAAGCCGGGGATGCGGCCCAGGAGGCCTGGGTTCTGGCCGATGGTGCCCATCACCTGCTGCATCATCCCGAACTTCTGCAGGAGCTCGCGCACCTCCTCCGGCTTGCGGCCACTGCCCTTGGAGATGCGGTTGATGCGGCTGCCGTTGATGAGGTCCGGACGCAGGCGCTCCTTCTGCGTCATCGAGTCGTACATCGCCTCGATCTTCGTGAGCTCCTTCTCGTCCGGGTTCAGGTGCTCGGTGAGGTCGCCGAAGAGGGGGAACTTCTCCAGCAGGTCCTTCAGCGGGCCCATCTTGCGGACCATGCGGATCTGCTCGACGAAGTCCTTCATCGAGAACTGGCCGGAGAGCAGCTTGCGCGCGTCGTCCTCGGCCTTCTTCTCGTCGACGACCTTCTCGAAGTCCTTCATCAGGCCGACGATGTCGCCGAAGCCCAGGATGCGGCCCGCGAGGCCCTCCGGACGGAACTCCTCCAGCTTGTCCATCGACTCGCCCATGCCGAGGAACTTGATGGGCTTGCCTGTCACTTCCTTGATGGACAGCGCCGCGCCGCCGCGCGCGTCACCGTCCAGCTTCGTCAGGATGAAGCCGTCCAGCGTCAGGCGCCGGTCGAACTCGGCCGCCGTGCGCACCGAGTCCTGGCCGATCATCGCGTCGCACACCAGCAGGATGGTGTCCGGCTGCACGTTGGACTTGATGGACTCCAGCTCCGTCATCAGCGTCTCGTCGATGGCGAGCCGGCCCGCCGTGTCGATGAGCACCACGTCGCACTTCTGCTCGCGCGCGGCCGCGTAGCCCCGCTTCGCCAGCTCGGGCGGCTGCACGCCGGGCTCGTGGTAGACGGGGACCTTCAGGCGCTCGCCCAGGACCTTGAGCTGATCCACGGCGGCCGGGCGGTAGATGTCCGCCGCGACCAGCAACGGCTTGCGCCCCTCCGCGAGGAGCCGGCTGGCGAGCTTGCCCGTGGTCGTCGTCTTACCGGAGCCCTGGAGGCCCACCATCATGATGCCGGACAGCTGGCCCTTGGGCTTCAGGTGGAGGCTCGTGTCCACCGGGCCCATCAGGGCCTCCAGCTCGTCGTGGCAGATCTTGATGAAGTGGTCCATCGCGCTGACCTTGCGCTTCTGGCCCCCCGCGTCCGTGACGGCTGTCTGCACCACCTCGCCCACCGCCTTCTCGCGGACGCGGGCGACGAACTTCTTCACCACGTCGAAGGCGACGTCGGCCTCCAGCAGGGAGACGCGGATGTCTCGCAGCGACTCGTCCACCAGCTCGGGGGTGAGTTCGCTCTTGCCGGCGAGGCGGTTCTTGGCGGCCCGGAAGCCCTTGGTGACGGTCTCAAGCATGGGGGGCGCTTTATAACAGCGTCCCGCCGGATGCGACGGTCACGGAAGCCCCGGTCGTCCAGCAGTGGAGGAATCGAGGGGCTTTCCCCACCACCCGGGATGCCACCACCCTCGATTCCTCCACTGCTGGACGACCGGGG